>CAZTWR010000081.1:0-8082 GCA_964618055.1 uncultured Pirellulales bacterium
CACAGAGAAATGAATTATAAACAATGTTAATCGGTTAAATAGTAATTGGTAAATGTGCATCAGCCATTCCCCTAATGGGTTTCCGTTTCGAAAACAGACCCCGATGGGATAGTAAACGACACATCCCACGGGGCAAGCGTTCCCCTTAGTAGGGCGAACCTGCGCGTTTTTGCCGAAAAACTCTCGTTTTTCGGGGGCTAAGAAATTGTAAATACTTATATGGAAAGAAGTAAAAAATTTTAAAATCAGCCATTTTTAGTGTCTGACTACCATCGCTTTTGATAGAAGATGGATAGCGTACGGCGTATAGCGAACAAAGAAAAGCAAAAATGTTGCGGGAATTTAATTTGTGGGTAAAATAGCAGAAGGCAGCACAAGCAAATTTTAAAGGTTTGGTTACAGAGACTGACAAAAAAGAATTCAGCCACAGAGGGCATAGAGAACACAGATATGTATTAAATAATAATCGTAAAGTAAAATAAAATGTCCCTACTCAGAGTTGTTATAAAATGTTTAAAAGAAAAGTTTCAAAAGGTGCTTAACTGGTTTGATAAAAAATCAGCATTTGTCATGGCAATTGTTGCAGTAATCATGTGTCTCAGCCTTTATCAGAATCATAAAGCACTCAAACTGACCCGTAGGTCACTAAATCAAACAGAAGAATCACTTAGGATAAATCGTGAATCATTAGATCAAACCAAAGAGTCTCTCCAGACGAACCGCGAGTCACTCGAACTGCAGAGGAAAGAATTCAAACTACGGAATAGACCTTACGTTGCTATAAAAAACTATAATTTTGCAGGAGAAACTGTAACCACAAAGGGACAATTATATCCCCGTAGTGTAATAATGGACATTGTGAATATTTCTGAAATCCCTGCTAACCAACTTAAAGGCTTTCACCAAGTTTTCTTAAATGGAAAGGTTGTTCGTAATATCCCAATGAATGAGATGGCAATTGTCAACGTAGGTGCATCAAAGGCTCATGTTTATTTGCAGGAGGACACTTATTCTGCCGCAATGAATGAGAAAAATACTTTTAAGGTTGTTACAGAGCTAACGTATTCTGGGATGTTAGGCGAAAAAGCTGATGCATATAAGACTTCTACGACTGTTTATTATTCTGTTCCTGAAAAAACCTTCAAATATGAAGATGTTAAGTACGAGTAGATCACAGCCTTATCCTCGCTGTTTTTCATCCCTGCCAATTCTTATTTCATCTGTTGCTTGGATAGAGCCAGACACCTTTATTTTCTGCATCCTAGTTTCTATCCCAGCCTGTTTTATCTGTGCTCCATATTCTCTCACGGATAGCGTTACATATTTCACCTACTAATATATTCGCATTGTCTAAGTTCGTTTCAATGTTGTTGTCCAGCTTGATCAGCTTATTAGCTGTCTCATCAGATCCATTATTTTCTCGCTCTAAGAGATTTTGTTTTTTAACAGAGCTGACTACATCAGCTGCTGCATCTAAAAATCTCTTACTCAAATCGAATATTTTCGGTGCATAAAATGGGCGGTTACAATATACCAATTCATTAAGAGCATTGAATGCGTTACTGAAATCATCGAATACTTTTTCCACTGGTTTTAGTGGTCCCATCTGCAAACTTCGGAAGTGGGTACCTGCTCTACCTGAAACTAGCACTTTTTCCCACAATTGCTTATATACTTCGAATTCTTTTTCAAACTGCAATTGATGCACAAAAAGCTCTTTGTTCTCTTTCGTACGTAAGTCTTCCAATAAGGTATCTACCTGAATTTTGTACTTGGCTTTATCTTGTTCAAGGATGCGATTGGCCCAAACTTTTCCCAGCCAGGATGATAAACTTATTATGATTGCTGTCGCAGTTATACCTCCGCCAATATAAGTTCCCCAATCCATTATAACTCTCCTTTGAGAATTAAAGGTACTTAGCTGCCAGGTACATTTTTAGTCTCGGTCGCAGATTTTAGAAGTTATTATCCCCCCAATTTTCGCCAAAGGCAAGGCAAATTGCCCCGCCTGATAATTTACAAGTTGCAACTGGCAAAAAGCTTGTTTTCTATCACCATTTAACAATATAATGATTTATTATAGCTTGAAGGATAGGCTTTTTAGTGGAAATATGTGTGGTTACGCCGGCTTTCCAGAAGAAGATAAGTTATGGATAAACGAATTCGTCGAAATGAGTTGTGTGTAATTGGACTTCCCCGATGTGACTTTGTGTTCTCATCAACAAGAACCTGTTTTATCGCGTACGGTTTTAATGAGAGCAAACTAGAAATGACCATACTTAGTAATATTCTTGAAAATAATCATATTCAACCCATAGAAGCGGGAGGTTCGCTTGCGCCCGGGCAAAGCGCATTTTGCGCAAAGATCTGCTCTAAAATTATTATATCGCAATTTTGCGTTGTGCTTTTAAATAATGAGGAAAATAATGGGCGAGAGATTCCGAATGCTAACGTTAATATGGAATATGGATTAATGCTGGGCTTTAATAAATATGTAATTCCTTTCCAACGAGAAATACAACATCTTCCTTTTAATGTTTCGGGTCTCGATACCATCAAATACACAAACAGCAATTTTGAATCCAAAGCAAAAGAAGCAATTGAACAAGCTATACTTGATACACAGCAAGATACCGTTTCTACTATTGACAAGGATCAACGACTTAATCTTTTCCTTATTGCAAAGGGAACTCTAATGTCCCCAATTACTGATCCAGGGGAGCGTTCTATTTATCAATTAGGAGAGTATCTTGGGTTCAATCTGCTAAATGATTTTTCTGGAATGAGTTACATATTTTTAGGAAACTTTCCGGCTCTCCGTTCTGAGATAGTACTATGGCGCGTGCAAAGGCTATTGGAGATTTTATCCAGCAGATATAATTCTATCGGAGAAAGACTTGATTTGGGAATCGTAACAGATAAGCAGGCTATACTTTTGGAAAGATTCATGGAAAGACTTGAGATGTGGATCATTGTAACCAGCGATAGGGACAAAGACACTGTTGAAAAGGGCCTTCCGAGGGATAATCGTATCTGTAAGATCGAGGTTTTTTCATTATCTGATGTTGAAGCTGAAATAAATAAACTTGGCAGCGATTTAAAGAAATAAACTCTTTTATTTCTCATCCCTACAATATCAGTAATAATCTGTGTTAATTTATCTTAGAGAGCGAATAAATAACCCAAAGCCCCCGCGGCGATTGTCCTTGGGACTCCTGACGGAGAGCGGGGTTAAACCGGCCTAATAGATTCGACCCCTTCGACAAGCTCAGGGCAGGCAAGCTCACTACAAGATAATTCTTGTCTCTTTCATTTCGTCCCTGTACCTTGTTTGCCTGATGGATGACATACAGCGGAAATTAGAGCTGATAGACAAGCAATTAGCCGGGGGGACTCTCGCAAATTTTCACAAGCAGATTGTAAGCACAGCCCCCCTGCTGTTTGTCGCTGCGGGTTTAATTGCGGGGATTTTGATACAAGATACATTTGGTTTACCAGTTTGGGTCTGGTTGGTATCCGCGGGGGCTTGCGTAGCTGCAACTATTATTCTGTACGTCGTATATCACGGGAGAGAAGAACCACTGCCATACATACTGGCCTATACGGCTTTGGCTTGTTTTGTTTGTCTTGGTGCAATTCGGCTGACAAGCTTCAGTACCCCTGAGCCAGATGATATCCGCAATTTTGTTGCTGAGGAGCAGAAACTGGCAACAATTCGCGGTTCTGTTGTTACCGAGCCATACATCAATAAAAATCGAGACTGGGAGTTTGCAAAGTTCAAGTTTACCGACCCGGCCAGCAGCTTCTATTTGAGAGTCAGAGAAGTAGAAACCATCGACGGCTGGGCAAAGGCAAGCGGAACTGTGCGAGTGCAGGTTGCAGAACCGGTGCTGGACTTAAAGGCCGGCAATTATATACAGGCATACTGCTGGTTAGACAGGTTCAAGAAAGCCACTAACCCGGGCCAATTCGATGTGAGCCAATATCTGGCGAGGAAAAATGTTTTTATTGCGGCTTCGGTACAATCACGAGACGGTATTGAGATTCTTCGCTCCGCTCAGAATGACAAGTGGTCGGGTATCTTTACAAAAATAAAAGGGGAAATGCGGGAAACAGCTACGAAGGCATTGTTAGGCGATATATCGATAGAAGACAGGAACCGAGGTTTGCTTGAGGCGCTGCTGTTGGGCTACAGAGGAAATATTGACAGCAGCACTTACAGGGCATTTCAGAAAACAGGTCTTTTGCACTTTATCAGCCTTTCCGGACTGCATCTGGGAATTTTAGCAGGGATTATCTGGTGGCTATGTAAAGTAGCAGGCTTGATGAAGCGCGGCCGGGCGACTATTTGCATAATTGCGATAGGTGTCTTTTTGCTGATTGTCCCGCCGAGGGCACCGACGCTGCGAGCAGCTATAATAGTTTTTATTTTCTGCGTATCGTTTTTCTTTCGCCGGAAATCCAATTCTCTCAATACACTTTCATTGGCTGCAATAGTTCTTCTGCTTATAAGACCAACAGGTTTGTTCGAGGCCGGCTGGCAACTCTCATTCGCTTCGGTACTTAGCATTATACTTTTTACTGACCGAATTCACTTCCTTCTTTACGAAGAAATAACAGATAGCTCTTGGTTCAAGAAAGCACCAAAAACTAAACTATTTTTTCGCATAATCGCAAAACCTGGACCTTATTTACTGAGATTGTTTGCTATAGGCCTTGCTGCATGGCTGGGTAGTGCCGGTATCTTGCTGTATCACTTTTATACGATTAACCCTCTTACAAGCGTCTGGACGGTGATTGCTTTTCCATTAGTGGCTGGGATTTTGACTATTGGGTTTTTAAAAATAATAATGTCTTTCTTGCTGCCGACTGCAGCGGGAGTATTGGGTATAATAGTAACGGGATTAGCTGATTTGTTGATTTGGATTGTAAAATTCATCGCAGATTTGGACGTTTCACAAATACTTATAGGGCACGTATCCCCTGTACTAATAATCTTGTATTACTGCCTTGTTCTTTTCGCGGGTTTTGTTTATTTTCGGCGTCCACTAATTAAAAAAACAATTTGTATGGCGATGGTTTTGGCAATGATTGCTTTCTTAGGTGTAACTAAATGGCAAAGGACACATCGGGACAATCTAATGATGACCTGCCTGGATGTTGGGCACGGGCAAGCGATATTGGTCCAACTGCCGGGCGGAGGCAATATTTTGTTCGATGCAGGCTCACTGCACAAGAATGATATCGGCAGACGGATTGTAATGCCTTTTTTGGACTACAGCGGAATAAATAGAATCGATTCGATTATCATAAGCCATAACGATACAGACCACATCAATGGAATACCTGAGATTGTTGTGCACTGCGACGTCAATGATGTTTATGCCAATGATGCTTTTTTCAGCAGGACAGATAAATGGGGCACAGCAAGATTTCTCGAAGAATCGCTAAGTGAAAAGGGCTTTGAAATAAGGAACTTAAGAGATTTAAACTCAAACAGTGCTGCTAATATAAAAATACTCTGGCCGAGCAAACAAATATGTCAGAATGAGCAATTGAGTGATAATGACAAATCAATAGTTTGCTTGATTGAATTTGCCGGCAGCAAAATACTTCTGTGTTCCGACATTGAAAAGTTCGCACAGAGGGAGCTTCTCCGCCTAAATCCAAATCTAAAAGCCGATTGTCTCGTTGCTCCTCATCACGGCTTAGTCAGAACGTTAGAGCCTGATTTTCTTGAGAACCTTGAGCCGAGTATTCTGATATGCAGTTGCGGTCGCAGCGACTACAAAAATAACCGAATAATCAACCCAGCAAGCAAAGCCAAGCAACTGTGTACGGCCGAACACGGTGCAGTTGTTGTTTGCCTCGATAAAGACGGTATGATAAGATAATGGATATGAGTCAACAGAGATAGAAAGGATATTGAGACCATGAAAAAATCCACAAGGACGCTGGCGGCAATAATCGTAAGCTTAGCCGTTTGCATAGCCGTACTTAGCTGCACGCATACCAAACCAAGCGAAGGCGACACCAACGACATAAGCTTCTACGTGCCCTCCCCCGCCACAGAATCTTACCCAACCTTCCGCGGCAAGAAGGTCAGAAACATCATATTCTGTATCGGTGACGGAATGGGTCTGGGCCAGATTGCGCTGGCGCGGATGAAAGCAGCCGGCCCAAGCGGGACATTATATATGGAACGAATGCCGGTAGTCGGCTTTTTTTGGACACACTCGGCTGACGCTCTGGTAACCGATTCGGCTGCAGCCGGTACGGCCCTGGCATCAGGTGTAAAAACCAACAACGGCATGCTCGGAATGACACCTGACGGTACAAGATACCAGACCATCCTTGAGGCCGCTCAAGCCAAGGGAATGGCGACGGGGCTCGTTGTCACCTCCACAATTTCACACGCCACACCGGCTGCTTTTGCCTCCCACGTGACGTCCCGCAAAATGCAGGACAAAATAGCAGAACAGTTGATTGCAAATAAAGTAAATGTCCTGTTTGGCGGAGGAGAAGAATACTTCCTGCCCGAGTCAAGCAGCAAAAGTAAGCGAAACGACCAAAAGAACCTGATAGAGCAGGCCAAAGAAGCCGGATACGTTTACATCCGAACCGCAGAAGAACTAAAAACTGCCCAGCATCCACATATTTTAGGACTATTCCAGCTCGGCCCATTGACCACTATAGCTCCAGAGCCAAGCTTAGCTGAACTGACCGCCAAAGCCATCGACATTCTCAACCGTGAAGTGAAAGGCCACAAAAAGCGAGGGTTCTTTCTGATGATAGAAGGCAGCCAGATTGACTGGGCCTGTCACGACAATGATGCAGCCAGGACCATCAGGCAAACCCTGCTTTTCGACCAGGCGGTCAAAGCTGCTATCGATTTCGCGCAAAAAGACAAGCGCACGCTGGTTGTCGTAACCGCCGACCACGAGACAGGCGGATTGACCATAAAAGGCGGCAACCTAAAAGGTAATGACCTGGACGTGAGCTGGTCTACCGACGGCCATAGCGCGATGCCGGTGCCTATTTATGCATTCGGCCCAAAAGCCGACATTTTTGCTGGAACGTATGATAATACCGAGGTTCCCAAGAAACTTGCAAGACTCCTGGGAATAAGCCCATTTCCGAAAGCGGTACCAGATGAATAGGTCAGAGATGACGCTGAGAATAGATGCGACTTGCGGTCTAAAAGTAAGGCCAGGCGATAAAATCCGCAAAGGACAACATATTAGCACGAATCAGGAACAGGCAGTAACATCACCACTATCGGGCACGGTCAAAAGCGTTCGTTTCGACCCTGACAATCACGAATTTCTGGTCGTCGTTTCACCCACTGGATAGGTCCGAGTACAAATCAGAGTCAAATGGACGCCAAACGAAAGACATCACTTCATATGCACAACGATTTCAACTCTTCGGTTTTGTGCTTTACCGCTGGCGGTGGCATTTGAGGCAATGGGCTGACTGTCTCCACGGCCCACCGCCTGAATCTTATCTTTAGGAACTCCGCGTTCGACGAGGTATCTTACCACGGAGAGGGCGCGTTGAGATGAAAGCTCCCAGTTGTCTTTCCACTTTGATTTCTTGATGGGGTCGGAATCGGTATGGCCGACAACATCTATCTGTTTGTTGGGATACTTCTGCTCCAATACCGACTGGATATGGTCAAGCTCGGTGCTGATACCTTTTTTCAGGGTAGCTTTTCCCGCGTCAAAGAGTATCGTATTCGGCAGGGTTACCGTAATTGTTCCAGCCCGAGGGTCAAAGGCGACGTCGTAGCCCTCCCCGAAACCGGTGGCATCGGCTGGGGTCTGGCTGCGTTCGGCAATTTGTCTCTGGAGCTCTTCTATTGTTTGCTGGTCCTGTGAAATCCGTTCAGTGAGTTGGCCTTTCTCTGACCTTTCGAGTTCAAACAGGCCCCTTAGATTCTGGTGCTCCACGTTCAGGGCCTGGTATTTTTTCTTCCAATTAGTGCAGCCGGAAAAAAACGTAGCTGATACAAGGCCGATTAGCAGAATGATTGCCTTTTTATTAACAGTTCGCATTTGATATCTCCTTTAATATCGAAAT
>CAZTWR010000082.1:0-8043 GCA_964618055.1 uncultured Pirellulales bacterium
GCAAGTATAACAACGAATTACAGTGAAAAATAAGAGATGGACACTTGGTCAAAACAAACCCAAACGAACCCAACCTGTAGTGAGCTTGCCTGCCCTGAGCTTGCCTGTGGTGAGCTTGTCGAACCAGTCGAAGGGTCGAACCCAATTTCAAAAGGGGCCAAAATTGAGTCAACTCTGGACAATTTCTATTGTTTCGGGCCGAAGTTTTTTCAGTCCGGCTAACTGGTTTCGGCCGAGTCTGGCGTCAATCAGAACGGAACCATCGCAATATTGCTCTTTTAAGACCTGCCCGTATGCCCGCAGAAAGCTCTGGACTTTGCCGTTTGATTGGCTGCTGCTGACCTGCAGCAGAAGTTCATCGCCTTTGTATTTTGCCAATACTGCCTTGCTCAACTGCTCCAGACCGAAGCCTGTCTTGGCTGATATACACACCGCATCGGGAAACAGTGTTTGCAGCATCTCAAGGTCGCCGATTTTTCTGACGATATCAACCTTGTTAAACACCTTTAAAGTTTGGCTTTCGCCACAGCCAATCTCTGCCAGGACATTATTGACGGACTCAATCTGTTTCAGCGCATCCGGATTCGATACATCTACGATATGTAAGAGCAAATCAGCATTGATGGCTTCTTCCAACGTTGCCTTGAACGATGCGACCAATTGATGAGGTAAACTTTTTACGAAGCCAACGGTGTCGCTCAAAAGTACCCTAGCCCCACGGGCCAGTGTCCATTTTCTTGTTCGCGTATCCAGCGTCGCAAAGAGCCTGTCCTCGACAAGAACGCCGGCGTTGGTAAGAGCGTTTAAGAGCGTGCTTTTACCCCCATTGGTATAGCCGACTATGCAGATTTTAAACAGGCCTTTTCGCCCATTGATTTCACGGATTTTGCGCTTATCGATATTTGCAAGTTCGTGTTTTAGCTCTATGATCCGCTTGCTAACCAATCGGCGGTCGATTTCCAACTGCTGCTCACCCGGCCCTCTGGTTCCTATGCCGCCGACAGCGCCGGCTGCGGTTGCTCCGCCTGCGCCTGCTACACTGTCCAGGTGCGACCACATCCTGGCCAATCGTGGATATGTATATTCCAACTGGGCCAATTCCACCTGTAGCTTGGCTTGTTTTGTCTTTGCTCTCGTGGCAAATATGTCCAAAATCAGCTCGCTGCGGTCCAGCACTTTAACTGCGATAATCTCTTCAAGCTCGCGAATCTGGGCTGGCGAGAGGTCGTTATCGAATATTACAACATCGGCTTTGAACCGCCTGACTCGCCCGGCAAGCTGGTTGGCTTTGCCCTTACCTATGTATGTGGTCGGATTTATTGTCCGGATTTTTTGCTGAAATCTATCTACGACGACCGCCCCGGCACTTTCTGCCAGGGCCGTAAGTTCAATTAAATCGTCCCCATCGCTGTGAGTGTGCAGTCCTATGGACTCCTTACGGAGGATAGCGGCTACTAAAATGGCCCGCTCTTTCCTGACTTTTAGCGTTTGGCGCAATTTTTCCAATTAAAAAATGCCTCCAAAACCACTCTGCTATTTATTTTAGCATATTTGCCCACATTACTCAATAGAGCCATAATATTTGGCCAATTTACAGGTTTTTTAACCAATAATTGTGCTTTTTCAGCTAAAAAGGCTTGTTTTTGTATGAAAAACTGTCCACAAAGATTTTTGGCTTGATAAAATATAAAATCTAAATTAGGGTGATTGTTCTTACTATTTTTGACGAAAAGTAAATGGCCGTTTTCTCAGTGTTAGTGATTTTTGAAGGATTGAAAGGGTTCCTTTTATATGCTAAAAGTCAAATCACGTACAGGCGAATCAGTTCAGCAAATGATGAGACGCTTCAAGAAACTGTGCGAAAAAGAGGGTTTAATCAGGGATATGAAGCGTAATGCCTACTACGAGAAACCCTCGGAAAGGAATCGCCGGCGTATGCGCAAGGCCCAGCGAACTGCAAGCTACAATTACTAACCCCGTTAGAGATATCTTTCTTGTGGGTCTCTAACGGGGCTAACACAAATCCCTTCCACGAATTCCTACGCTACTCTGCGTAGTAGCCCCGCCTTTGGCGGGACGCTACGTAGCACGAGTCGCAATAATCAATTCTACTGGCTTGCCCCGTTAGAAAACTTGTCCGACTTACCCTGTTAGAAGTCCTATCCGACTTATTTCTAACGGGGCTTGCTCGGCTTTTATCTTGGCACCGGCCAGAAGACAGCATCGTCCTCGCCTTCGCAATCTCCCCATAGGTGGGCGTGGCCTTTGTCATCCCGATAGACGCGGCCACCGTCATCTTTGAAATTGAAGCCGATGCTGTATAATGTGAAATTACCTGCCGTCTTTTTGTAAATCAGCGGTTGGTCACTAAATGGGTCGATTGGTATTTCTTTTATATACCCGAACTGCTGAAGTTCAGCCATGTCCTCTGGATATTGTCCTTTGTCGATTTTGAATCGCAGGGACGCAATAATAACCGGTACCGACTGAACATCGGCCTTGGCACGATAAATCTCTCTATAAACTGTGTCCAACGCTGACATCCAAATGTTTAGAAAAAGGTTTCCTTTTACCATAGTATCAACCTGCTTGTTTAAGTCTATTGATTTAAATTTCAATTCAGCAGGACTCATCTTCGAGGTTTTTTCAAAAAAGTCACAGTACTTATCAGCTTGCTGCCTTGTCTCGGCCTTATTCGGATGGAAAAGCAAAATTCTTACTGCCGAGGCATTAGATAAAATTTCAGCACTATCCTTTCCTGCTACTAAAGCTCCCGTAACAGGCAGACGTTTAAGATACAGGTGCCCGCCGCCAAGTCGGTCTTCGGTAAAGCACTGCTGGATTTCGTCATATATCGCTATTTTTTCAAAGAGCAACCGTATCCCGAACTCTTGGTCAACCTGGGCCTTGGCTAAATCGGCCTGCAAAACAGCCAATTCTTCAGCACCAACAGGATAATTGCTTAGTATTTCACGGATTTTTTTAGCGGCCGCCGCCTGAATTCCAAAACCATAATCTTGTTCGATAAGTGACCTCTCTCCCTGACCAATGAGTCTGCCTAACTTGCAGCAGACTATCAGGTCGTCAAAGGCCGGTGAATATTCTCCTCTGGCAGCTTGGATCTGCGCTCGGAAGCACAGAGCGCGGGCCAGGTCACGAAACTTGGCAAGGTCGGGCATAAGAATACCAACCAGCATTGAGCCGTCATCGTCTGGGGCGCCGCTTGTTTTATATTGTCGCCAGAAATAAGGTTTTTCAGCGCCTTGGGCGATAAGATTTAAGCTGTCGGCACAGAGCTGCACCCAACCTTCAATTACCTGACGTTCAGCTTCATTTGCATCGAAATAACTCTTGCGCCAAAGACCGAGGACTGCCTCCGGCAGGTTCGGGCATATAGCCGCTGCCTGCTCGAAAAGTGGCGCTGCGTTTAGACCCTCATCGGCAACAGGACGGGTCAGGCGGTTAACCTCAGCAAGGTAATCTACCGTTATAGCTGGTTTGCCGGTGAAGAACCATACAACATAAGCACTAAAACACAAAATCAGAACGCCGATAGTTTGAAATGTCCTTGCGACGATGGTTCGCCATAGTGGTCGGCAGCGTTTCTTGGCCCTGCGGAGTAAAATGCCAAGTAACTTCACATCGCCGAACTGGCTGATAAGCCACTGAGCTTTTCGCTCTTTTTCATCATCTGTTTTGCAACTTTGGAGTTCATCTTCAAAATGCGCTGCTAACTCAGCTTGAACATCCCGCTGAACCTTTCTGCGATACCGCATCTTCTTTATAACGAGCTTTATAAACTCCGCAGCACAAGCGGGAAGATTTTGAAAATCGCTTTTTTCATGCTTCTTTGCCATGATAAACCTCTCAGTAGAAAAGTTGAAAACGGCAATTCGTAGTTAGGCTGGCATAAATGCGCCGCCGAAGACAAGATTCAGTCCTGCCTGCAGTTCCTTGAGTTGTTCTTTTTGCTTTGCAAGCTGGCCTTTGCCTTTGCTGGTGATTGAGTAATATCGCCTCTTTCGGCCGGAGTCGGCTTTCCCCCATTTACCTTTGACAAGTCTTTTCGCTTCGAGATTGTAAAGCAGCGGATACAGGGTTCCTTTGCCGAGTGTCAGGATATCGCCGCTTCGCTGCTCAATCGCCTGGCTCAATTCGTAGCCATACATTTGGCCGCGAGAGAGAATCTCCAGGACAACGGCCGGGGCAATCCCTTTTAATAGCTGAGTTTCAAATTTCATAGAAACCTCCTTTTTTAACCACAGATTTATGTTTTACCTTGCTTTGCATATTATGTTATACAAACTATGTAATGTCAAACAAAAAATTAAAAAATTTAAGAATTTTTTCAAAAATTCTGTCATTGAGGTGAATCAGGCCAAATTTGCTTGCAAAATGGCTGTTTCGTCATAAAATGGTTGAAAATCTGCCCAGAAAGCTCTTTTTTGACCCGGTTGTAATAAATTGTCGATAGCGTCTTAATATGGAGCAGTGGCCGAGTGGTTTAAGGCGACGGTCTTGAAAACCGTTTTACCCTTTGGGTAACGGGGGTTCGAATCCCTCCTGCTCCGGTTGGCCTCTGGCCAACAGAGCACTTGAGCAGGTGAGCAGTTGAACAGGAGAGCTTACGCAAATGCGGTCTACTGCTCAACTTTCTACTGTTCAGATTTGGGTTCAAGGCCAAAGGCCGGAATCCCTCCTGCTCCGTTCTTAACCGATTTGAAATTTAGATGAATTTATTGCAGGTGATTATTGAGCATCAGAGTACGCAGTTACAACAGCCGATAAAGCTCTCCATATCTATAGCCTTAAAGGTGTCAGCTTCTTCCATGCATAAACCGACCTGCAAACGGGGTTGCAGTTTTCTTATTGTATCAACCAAATATCTATAAACTTTAATCCTTAGCTTTATAGGGAAGCGGATTCGACCATCTTTGGATTTGTCTTTTTCGAGCATCCTTGAGATAGGATTGTCTTTACCCAGTTTTCGTTCAGTAAGTTGCAGGGCTCCAGAGTAGCTGCAAATTTGCCCTAACGTGATGCGATCCAGTGGTACCAATTCCAAAAGATTTTCTAAAAAGTTGGTGTATGTATTTTGCCATCCTTCGACAGGAATTATTGGCATTATAACAGCACGCAAAGGATAATCGACATCCGAACATTTTTGCATAGCTGCTATTCTTTTGTCGGGTGAGGGTATATTTGATTCAAAAGCAGTGGAAATTTCAGGGGGATTTAAACTCCACGACAAGATAGTACGGCCTTGATGGTCAAGGTCGAGCAGGTTGTCAACATTAGCACTTTTGGTCAATAAAGTTAATTTGGCTTTCTTCTGCCGAGCAAAAAAAGGAATCATTATACGTGAATAACCTGTAATCGGATCAAGTGCCAGCCCGTCCTGAAGCTTACCTAAATAGAAGGCCGTGGGTTCAGATAGTTTGGAGACAATGCTGGCGATCTGGTCAAGAATTTCGCCAATATTTACAAATATTTTTACTGTGGGTGAAAATTTTACGCCGGGCGTACCCGCCAGATAGCAGTACTGGCAATCATAGGGGCAGAAACCATATGGCGAAAAATGCCAATAGTTTGGGCAGGTATTACTATCTTCATCGCTGAATCTAAGAGCACTTTTATGTACTCCAAATACTAATGTGTTTTTACCTTTGTAATGCAGTTCCAGAGGGTCGGAACCACCAAGCTCAAAACGGTTGTGGGAGATGTCAAATCTTTCAACAACCTGGGCTTTGGGGTATAGATTACAAATTGCCTGTACAAAATCACCCTGTTGGGTGGTTTGACAACTACCTTTTGTTAGTACAATTGTATCAGGGTTGAAATTAGGAGCCTGCTTTGGCTGATAATTCAAATATAAGTTCTCTGTTGCAAAAAGGCCTGTCATAGTTGAATTTTTATGCTTTAAGCTTGTATTGTCAAGGCGAGAATAGCTTTATTATGCACTCACTTTTATATTGTTAATCATACACCCCCATTTTGAGATAATATTATACTCGATAATCTCGCAAATTTCAAGAAATTTCTGCTTTGAGTTCGGGATTTGTTTTCGTTTCCAATGACAAAAAGGGTACGGATCAGGCTCCGAATTTTTGTGTTAATCTACTTTTTCAAATGGGTCATACCCAAGAAACTCAATTATCCTCGGCAAACGGCAAATATCAGGTATAGAACGGCCATGCTCCCAATTTGCAATGGTTTCTGCGCTTATACCGACTTTTTGGGCTAATTCCGTTTGGCTTATCCCCAATTGTAGCCGTCTTCTGCTCAGTTCAGCCCCGATGTTTTTTAATTGCAGTCTGTAAAAGGACTCAGTATATCTATCCTTTAAGGGTTTTTCGGCTTTTAGCGTGATTTGGCAAAAAGGCAGCGGAACTTTTCTGTTCTGTTTTCCGTATTGTGTCGTGTGTGATGGGTATTGTGTGTAACGACACAGGGATTTCAAGATGCATATTGATTCATACCAATTCGGCAAAATCGTTATTGAGGGCAAAAGCTACAGTAGCGATTGTATAATCCTTGGCGATTCCGTTCAATCCGACTGGTGGCGAAAGCAGGGGTATTCGCTCTCTGCTAAAGATTTGAAGGACGTCATCGCGGCTAAGCCTTCGGTGCTGATTGTCGGCTGTGGGGCATCAGGGCTGATGAAAGTGCCCGATGAGACCCGGCAGGTCCTGCAGGAACATGACATCCGTTTGGAAGCGCTTGATACAGCCAAAGCCGTCGAGCGGTTTAATGAATTGTCACAAACCGGCGTTGACATTGCCGCTGCGCTGCATTTGACTTGCTAATGCTACTCTGCGCAGTACGCTACATAGCACGAGTGTATTCTTTGCAGCGAAGCTACTTTGGAGACTTTTTTTCTGGTTTTGTCACCTCGCCGGTCATAGGGACAAATCGGACGGGCATAACATTTTTTCTGCTGAGATTGCCTTGCTGGTCCTTGGTTATCAGTACCAGATGCTGAAACCCGAAGCGACCCTCCACAGGCAGAATCATTCTGCCGCCCGGCTTTAGCTGCTCGAGCAGCGGTTTCGGCACGCGACCGGCAGCGGCGGTGCCGATAATCGCATCATACGGGGCCTTTTCAGCCCAGCCGAAATACCCATCACCGGCCCTGACAAACACATTACTGTAGCCCAATTTTTTCATGCGCTCTTTAGCAGATTTTGCAAGCCCTTCGACAATCTCGATGGTATAGACCTCAGCGGCAATCTCGGCGCAGACCGCAGCCTGATAGCCTGAGCCGGTGCCAATCTCTAACACCTTCGAATCGGGTTTCAGCTTCAAAGCCTGCGTCATAAACGCCACAATATATGGCTGGCTTATGGTTTGTCCCAGACCTATTGGCAGTGGATGGTCGTCGTATGCGTATCGCTGCCCACTGTCAGGAACGAAAGCATGCCGGGGCACAATTCGCATCGCCTTTAGAACATCCGGGTCGTTGACATCCCTCGCCTGGATTTGCCGGGCAACCATTTTTTCTCGTTCTTTGCTGCGCTGGGTGAAAGCCGGGTGCGTATGTTCTATGTGTGGTGTTTTCTCTTCTTTTCTACCTTCTTGTTTTGGTGGTTGGTTTGCATCGGCAAGCACTTGATTTGAGTTGTCTTCTTTGTTTTGTGAAGTAAAGATGATTGCGAGAAAAAGAAGTGCTATCAGCAAAGACAAGAGCAGATACATCCATTTATTAAACAATCTTGGATACTTTGCGGCCATTTTATACCTCTTAATAAATTTTTAACCGCTCCAAGTCAGATATCAGTGATTAATATTGTATCATATCTGTGAATATAAACTGCAAGCTATTTTTCTTCTAAAAAGTGGTTTTTATAATCTTTGAGGGCTGCGCTGGATACCATATATGATTTTTGTTTTAAGTCTATTTTTTAGCGAAGCTTATCATCCAGCGGCAATCTTACCGACATAAACACCAAACTTTTGCGAAAAATCCCCTTGCAAAGCCAATAATAGCTTCTATAATTGGTTATTGAAGAATCGAAACTCGGGTCACGAGACACGAGCCACGAA
>CAZTWR010000083.1:0-7958 GCA_964618055.1 uncultured Pirellulales bacterium
AGGATGGTTCGTGCCTTATTTGGGAAGGCCGTTTCTACCAAGGACAGAGCTACATAATAACGAACCGCATGGCATTGCTATTGATAAGGCAGACAATATTTACTGCGGTTCTAAAGGCTATGGAAGGATACAGAAATACTATCCTGACGGCAGATTCATCCGCGGTTTTGATACCAAAGGTGGGTTTTGGCGGGGAAGCGATTTTGGCTTCCAAATCAACGAAAAAGACCAACTCTGCATCACCGTTTCAGGAATGTCGAAAGATCACAAGGGTTCCATTCATCGCCTTCAAATCTACGACCATCAAGGTCAATTGGTGCACACTGAAAGATATGAAAGTGATAATACAGATTATTGGCACGATACGAATCACTACGCAACCGACTCAACTGGCAACGGTTATACTTTCAAGGGTTTTTTGTTTCCACGGGTTATAAAACAGACACCGACAGGCGAATCAATTATAATAAGCACACCTATATGGTTGTGGTTCTTTCAGGCACCTTTTCCAGCTTTTGCTTTTTTCTTTGTTTCACTGTTTGTTATAGTCTATCTTAGTGATGATGCGGCTCTACTAGAAGCCACTGTAAAATATTTTTCCGATAGTGTAAAACGTAGAAAGTTTGTAATATCTGCTTTAGTTATTCTGGTATTCATCGTTGCTCTAACATTTTTGATATTTGTCTGCTGTAAAACATATCCAGCCGTCGTAATTTTTGGATTCATCAGCTTTGGAATTATGTTTGCTTTGGTTGGACTGGTTTCACTGGTGTATGCTTTGAAACGGACACGGTATTACCGGAAATATTACCCAGAGTTTTCAGGGAAATGGGCTACGTGCTCGATAAGAAAGCGCCTTGAATTTGCGAAAGCCCTACGGGAAACAACAGCTAATGACCCTTTATTGTGCAAAATGGAAGCAAAGACGAGCAAATTTGTCAAGCTATGCTTCGTGGTTTGGTTTGTTATTCTCATAATTGTCACAATCACCATTATTGGGATTGGACCAATTCTGAAATAGTTACGAAACCTCTAAGGATTAGCTTTTTGAAAACTGAAAAGAAAGACAGGATACAAGAGTCGGGAATCAGAATGAAAACTTACATCTACAAGTCATTCGGCAAGGGAAAGGATAAGAGATTAGGAGCGGAAACAAAAGGGTAATCTTTGAACAAGAAAGGCTGATGAAAATTATGAACAGATTCCGGCTGAAAATAACAGGAGTTGCGATTTTGACTTTGGCGGCGATTGCCGGGGTTTACGCTTTTTGGCCTGCTGAAACCAAACCAATCGCTGAACCCAAAGATACCAGGCACTTGCAGAAAGAGGAAAAACGCGCTTTGCAGACCGAGTCGAAGATAGCCCGCTATGACGGCGTGTATCTGAAAGAAGCACAGGCCAGGAAAATCCAGAGCAAGCCACCTGAATGGGACCAAAAACAAAATTATTTTACTGACACAGAGACAGACTTTCAGTATAAGCCCAGCCGACAACTATCAAAAGCGCCGGGACGGTACTACAAACAATATGGCATCACCGCCAAAAAGACGGATTCTCCGTATCTTAGCGCTGCCGGCAGCGAAAAGACAGGCGAGCCGCCGCAGTGGCGGACAGAGCAGTTTAATAGCAAGGACAGAACAAGGAGCCTTGAGCTTCTTCTGAAGAGCTTAAAGTCTAAAAAGCCGGTTGAGCGGGTCAGGCCTGAGCCGCCGGAAGGTGCTGAGCTTAAGATTTCAGAAGAGCAAATGCAAAAAATGCATGAGAGCGTTCTGCTGCATCTGCTTGAGGAGTATAAAGACAACCCGGAGCAAGCCAAGCAGATAAGAAAAATACTGCTTGAGAGACTCAAACACCACCAGAAAAAGCGTGAGGCCACCGCCAAAGAGGCTAACAGTCCTGATTGAACATTTCATTAAATTGCCAATCGATTGCCTCAGTTGACAGATGCCAATATATCCAATATAAATAGCGGTAATTGGGTTGCTAAATACTTCTTTAACGATAACGGCGATATGGCTTACAGAACAATACAGTCAAACAGCCAGAGCTTCTCTTACAACGGCCATCTTATGACCAATGCTGATGGTAATACGCTCGATTACGATGAAAACGGCCAATTAACGACCGGCGTTGATACAACGCTGGAGTATAATCGGGACAGCAAGTTGCGTTCCGGCCAGAAGGACGGCAATTCAATATCGCTCAAGTACGACCCTGCTGGCAATCGAATATATAAAGAAGTAAACTACGGCACGGCAAAAGGCAAACGCAAATATATCGTTGACGTTGTCGGCGACTTGCCGGTAATTTTACTGGAATTAGACCCGAACGATGATATGAACATCGAGAAAACTTACATCTACGGCAATTCGCAGATACTCGCCCAGCACTCTGGCGACCATACCGCAAGCAGACGTTTCTATCTGCACGACCGGTTAGGTTCTGCCAGGCTGATTATCGGTGAGTCAGCAGAGGTGTTACGCGAACAAGTTTACGGTCCGTTTGGAGGCCTCTTGCACAAGGGTGGCGCAGGCCCGCTGTCTGTGTACCGATTCATGTTCGCCGGCCAATACTATGACAACGAAATCGGCCAGTATTACCTGCGAGCAAGACAATACGACCCATATATTTATAGATTCACATCGAGAGATCCGGTATTTGGCAAATTCGAAGAACCGCTAACACTGCATAAGTACTTGTACTGTGGGAATGACCCGATTAACAGGATAGATCCATTTGGACTTTGGACTGTACATATCCAGGGCGTGCTCATGGGTTCGTTCATTGGGAGCTTTATGGGACAAGCAGGACTGGTAATAGATGATGATGGCAATGTCGGCTGGATCGTGACGCATAATGTCCATGGTATTACATCTGATGGTGCGCCAAGTGCACCGGAGGACTGGGCAGGGTTCGGCACACCAGCGGTATCTGCTGGTGTAGCTTTAGGCATTACAAATGCTGATACGATATATGATTTGCAAGGAAGGGGATTGTCTATAGGCGGTTCTCTTGGACCTGTTACAGGTGACTTTCTCACAGGAGAGCAACGCAGTGGAGAGCCTTACTATGGATTTGAAATTACCTTTGGTTTGACTTATTCTGCTTTTGGTGGCTTAGGTGGCCCTGAAGTCCATTCGCATAATACTATGACTACAGTAAAACCATTGGATTGGAATTACCGGGAAGCTTTGGGTTCCATGCAAAGCTCTATAGAAGAGTCATTGTTTAATGTCAGAACAGTTGGCCAAGCTTACAAATTATCCTTGATTTGGGGTCAATTAGAATAGGGAATTTTTTATGGATGGTAAATTATGGTTTTATGTATATTGCCCTGGAATAATCTTTCTTTACACGTGGTCGCTCTATCTACGATGGAGACTTTATAAGTACATTGGTATTAAATACCCAGAAAAGGTTATCGGGTTTGGACATTGGTACAATACCCTTATATTTCTGAGAAGAATCAACTTTTTTATAAAAAAGTACAATATTGAGGATCCAGTAATAGCTCACCTACTAACGAGAGCAAAAAAGACTATGATAGGTACATTCCTATGGTTTATACTTGGTCCTTTTATTATACTTTTTATTTATTTCATCTTCCTCTGAGAAATATTCAGGAGAATTTGAATTATTGCTCTTTGAAAACTGAAAAGAGAAAAGAATGTATCACTGGGACGAAAATGGCCAGCTAACAAAGTTGCCGGATGATAGTGTGACGGCAGAACTTGTCTGGAACTGGGATGGGAAGCTAAGGTCAGCTACAAAAGGCAGTACCACAATAAATCTCAAATATGACATGGCTGGTAATCGGATAACGAAAGACGTAAATGACGGCCAGACAGTAACTGCTCGCAAGTATATTGTTGACGTTGTCGGTGATTTGCCGGTGATTTTGATGGTACTGGATGATAGCCAAAATGTTCTGAAGAAGTACATATACGCTAATAGCCAGATAGTCGTACAACACGATGTGAGTGATGATAATAAGTTATATTTCTACCTGCACGACAGACTCGGTAGCGTCCGGCAGATTATCGACACCACCGGAGCGGTAGTAGTTATGTATACCTACGAGCCATTCGGAAGAACCATCGAACAAAACGGCAGCTTCATTAACCCATTCAAATTTAGTGGTCAGTTCTTCGACGACGAGATTGACGAGTACCACCTCCGAGCCCGCCAGTACGACCCGTATATTTATAGGTTTACCTCCCGCGACCCGGTTGATGGCAAATTTGAGCAGCCGATGAGTTTCCACAGATACTTGTATTGTTTTAACAATCCAATAAATATGATAGACCCATTAGGCCTCGACGCATATCTGTTCTTCGACCCAAAAGGAGGCCCAAGTTGGGACCCAGATTTAGGCCATGTTACAGTTGGAGTTGATGACACAAGAAATGGTGGAGTAATTGTACGAAGTGCTGGTTATGGTAGATTGTATCCCAGCGGTAACTACAACTTTCTGGAAGATGCTGCATCTGGAACAACAAACAATACTAATATATTTGTAACATTTAAGAATAAAGTAGGTAAAAAAGGTGTATCCAGTGATTTCAGGATTCGGTCTTATTTGCAAAAAAGTATAAGGCCATATTGGGATACGGGTTTTCCTTATTGTTCAACTTACGCACACGCTGCTTTGGCTTATGGAGGTTACGATATGGGGTTTGGGCCTGGAATCACTCCAAAGACTTTAATGGCAGCAGCTATAGATAGGGTGATCGGAGGGGATGCAAATATAGAAGTAAGCAGAAATGCCTTATATTGGTATCTAACTGAAACAGACTGGTTGCTCAGGCCGGTCTGGGATCGCAGGCAGCAATTCACGGAGGCGTGGTTATATGGAGAATAAGAATCCTAAAAAATCAAACTCCAAGAAAATCCTTTTAACAATAGCTATCTGTGTAGTTGTGCTTTTTTATCTGTTCTGGAATTACTTCTTAAAGCCCAGCATACTTTGGGATGAAACTTTCTGGGTCAATAGGATTGCATTTGGCAGCGCTATCTCATTATATAAAGGCAAGTTTGGCAGATTACCGAGAAGTCTGGAGGAAATGGTTTCCACCGGTTTTCTGCCGGAAAGGTCGAACATATATTCCTGTCCGATTCTACACGGCACTCGCTCCGGCAAAGTTCTTCCATATACCGAATGTGAATATACTATTACCTTCGACCCAAATAAAATCGTTATATATGTTCCCGAAGAAGTCTTTGATAATTGGCGTTATAAATATGTTGATGCAAGTCGCAGAAAATGGGAATTTCTGAAAGAATACCCAAAAATTGAGATGATAGAATGAATCATAAGGAGAGTTTGGAAGCGAAAACTGAAAAGTGCTTTTTAAACAGGAAGGGCTGACGAAAATTATGAACAGATTCCGGCTGAAAATAACAGGGGCCGTGGTTTTGACCTTGGCGGCGATTGCCGGAGTTTATACTTTCTGGCCCGCCAAAACCAAACCAGTTGCTGAATCCAAAGATGCCAGACACTTGCAGAAAGAGGAAAAACGCCCTTCGCAGGCCCGTCCGAAGACAGACCACCATGATGGCTTATATCTGAAAGACCCGCAGGTAAGGAAATTCCGCAGCGAACCACCCAAATGGAGCCGGAAACAGAATTATTTTACTGACATAGAGACAGACTTCCAGTATAAGCCCAGCCGACAACTATCAAAAGTGCCGGGACGGTACTACAAACGATATCCGGGTGTTTCCGGCAGCGAACCGCTGGCTGAGCCGCCGCAATGGCAGCCGGAGGAGCTTGATATCAAAGGCAGGGAGAGGACACTTGAGCGTCTGAGGAGCTTAAGGGCTAAAAAGCCGGTTGAGCGGGTCAGGCCCGAGCTGCCGGAAGGTGCTGAACTTAAAATCTCAGAAGAGCAAATGCAAAAAATGCATGAGAGCGTTCTGCTGCATCTGCTTGAGGAGTATAAAGATAGCCCAGAGCAAGCCGAGCAGATAAGAAAGATACTGCTTGAGAGGCTAAAACACCTTCAGGAAGAACGTGAAGCCGCCGCCAAAGAGAATAAGCAAGAAAAATAGCACCAAAACCCGCCTAACAGGAGGCAGGTCCTGGGTATCTCTGTTTGCCAGATGCTGGCCGAAGCGCAACCGCCGCGTAACAGTAGCCTAAAAACGCATGTCTGTTGCAAATTCTGCTGCAGCAGTGATTTTGAGGGCGAAAACAAAAAAGCCAGCAAATATAACCGCTCGCTGGCTAAGGACTTAACTAACGAGGCCGAAGGGACTCGAACCCTCAACCTTCGGATCGACAGTCCGATGCTCTAACCAATTGAGCTACGGCCCCACAATCTCAAACCGCAATATATCGAGGCATCAACTCTTATGTCAACCGCCTTTTTACCGAACTCAGCTTGTCACAACCAAAAAATCGCTCCAGAAATCCTTTGCGCGGCACGAAATACGAGATACAAACTTGCCCCACAGACCATATAGTTTTCGTATGTAACAATTATTTTCTCGAAACCTGTGAGCGTCTGACCACCGGTTGTGATTTGCTATCCTTCTTATGACTTTGCTGCAGCACTCTCATTGCTTTTTTCACATCGGCGACTTTTAAAACGCCGGTCGTTCGGCCGCCCCTTGCACCCGCAGTGCAATATGCGTACGAAATATTTATATGGTTCTTAGCCAGTTTCTCCGCCACCCCTGCGAGCGCACCAGATTTATTAGTCAGGTTCACACACAAAACTTCTGTCTCGTTATAGGGCATATTTAGTTTTGACAGCACCTCTTTTGCTCTTTTCGGAGCCGCAAAAATCACTCTCATAACACCGTGTTCCACGGAATCCATCATTGTTATTGCTATGATGTTAATCTTAGCTCGCGCAAATTCGCCGAGCACCCGAGCCAGCACCCCCGGTTTATTAACCATAAAAATCGAAAATTGTGTCGCAACATTCATAACCTCAACCTTTCCAATCAAATGCAACTCAATTTGTGCTCACTGCCCTGATTGCGTTCTCCTTATCCGGGAAAAATTTGAAAATCTTATCAAGGTGAGTTATCTTGAAAACCCTGTACAATTGTGGATTTATCGCGCTTATCACAACTTCGCCGTCATATGTTTTCAGTTTAGCCCGAATGTCTAAAAGCAACCCCAACACGGCAGAGGAGAAGAATTTCACGCCTTCAAAATCAACTACTACTTCTTTCGGGCGCTTCTCTTCAATAAATTTCTTTATTTGTTTGGAGGCAGCTGCTACTTCTTCTACATTGCTTATTGAAGCAGTGTTGAAAGCCACTACTGCAGCGTTTTCCTTACCGGTTATTTCCACGCTAATTTTTTCGCCCGTACCCATTTTGCTTCTTTCTAATCCGAAATCTCCAACTCATTATCGCAAATTTAATAACTTCGGTCGAGTTTTTTATTAACATTTCCAACAGGCGACAAAATGCCCCTCGTAACCACTTTTTTCCTCCAACGCCGGCATTTGCTTTAGACAATCACCCTCCGCCAACGGGCATCGTGGGTGAAAAGGACAGCCGGCCGGCGGATTCAAAACGCTTGGCACCTCACCGCCAAATGCACCTCTGCGGCCTCGCATTGATGGCTCAGGGCTCCGCCCAACCTGTGGAATCGCCGACATAAGGGCACGCGTATAAGGATGTATGGGATTGCGATACAGCTCTTCCGAAGTAGCCCGCTCTACTATTCTGCCCATATACATAACCGCTACAATATCACAAAAGAACTCCACAACGGTCAAATTATGTGCAATAAACAAAAAGGTGAGACCGAATTCTTTTTGCAAATCCTTCAATAAATTCAAAATCTGCGATTGAATTGAAACATCAAGGGCGCTAACCGGCTCATCACAAATAACTAATTTCGGCTCCATCACCAGGGCCCTGGCCACCCCGATTCGCTGCCGTTGGCCGCCTGAGAACTCGTGCGGATAACGGTTTATATGGTCAGGTGACAACCC
>CAZTWR010000084.1:0-7727 GCA_964618055.1 uncultured Pirellulales bacterium
TCAGAGGTTACGTGGTGGTCTATCACCAACACAGGCTTGTCACTTTGTTTTAGGAACTCGGCAAATTGCGGCAGTTGATTGTAACAGTTGGTATCGACAATTGTAATCAAATCAAATTCACCGAACCGCCCTTGTATCAGCTCTTCGAGCTGGACACCTTCACCGAGAATCGGCGCTTTTTCGGTAAAGAGAAATTCATACCATTGGGGAATCTCCGACAGCAATATAAGCTTTACATTCTTGCCGAGGCCGACCAGGACATCTCTCATCGCCACAATCGAGCCGCAGGCATCGCCATCGGGGCGAGTATGAGTTGTAAACAAAATATTGCTGGATTTGTCAATTAACTCAACTGCTTTTCGAAAATCATTTTTAGGTTCCATTTTACTACGTTCTATTTGGTAAAATTATTTCTTATAATTCTTATTTCTTGGCTACACAACTCCCATCATACGAAGTTTATCCTAAATTGTCATATAAAACTTCTTTGCCATTCACCCCCTCTTTAATCTCAAAGACAAGAAAGGTTAAGGCCAGTCAGCCAACATAGCTTGGGCAACTTGATGTGATTTCTCCTTACCAAATAACAGCTCAACAAGTTTTAATGCAAACTCCAGTGCCGTAGCAGGTCCTTGGCTGGTAACACAGTCGCCATCAACAACCACCTTTGCATCCTGCCGGCCCGGCAAATTCAAATCCGGCGAAGGATAGCACGTAGCCTTTCGGCCTTCGAGCAAGCCATGATGCTGAAGTACCACAGCAGGGGACGCACATATAGCCGCGTAAAACCTGTTAGTTTGCCTCTGTTTTTTCAGTATTTCGATAAGCTCACTGCAATCTCTCAAATGCTCTGCCCCCGGCATCCCACCCGGCAAAGCAATCAAATCGTACTCTTGACCCTTACAGTCACCAATAAGAGCATCAGCAACTATCTTCACACCTCTGCTGGCAGTAATCTGCATCTCACCTACCGAAGCTACAGTAACATTGGCACCGGCCCTTACCAAAACATCGATAATTGTAACCGCCTCTAATTCTTCACTACCGTCTGCTATCGCGACTAACGCCTTCTTTGACATAACAATCTCCCCTAAACTTTACCACGCCCTCGTAAGAAAAAGATTTTTACTTTGCTAAAATCCGCCTTATTTTTTCGCAGTCTTTTGCGATTTGTTTGGCCAATTCCTTTTCGCTGTCAAATTTTATCTGTTCTCGGATTCGTTCAATAAAGTCCATAGCAAGCCATTTGCCAGATAAATTTTCCACATCATCGGTTAGTATGTGTGCTTCTATCGCCAGTGGGTAATCGCTGCCATATGTCTCCGTCTGGCCGATACTGAAAGCAGCAGGTTTTTTTTCTTTTGCTGCACAGACTTCTTCCTCACTGCTGCCGATTTCCACGAAGCCAGCGTAAACACCTTCAGCAGGAACAAGCTGCTGCGGCTTTTCCAAGTTTAGCGTCGGAAAGCCTAATTGTTTCCCTTTGCCCCACCCAGCAATAACTTCTCCAATCAGTCGATAGGATCTGCCTAACAAAATAGCTGCGTCTGCTACTTTACCTTTTGTTACCATATCGCGAATTATCGTGCTTGAGATTTTGACAGCTTGGCCGGCTGGGAGTTTAACCCCTTTAGCTTTAATTACAGAAACCTCAAAGCCCTTCTCGGCCCCCAGCTTCTGTAGTGTGTGGATACCGCCGGTCCTGCCGGAGCCGAAGTTAAAACTCTCGCCCTCAACAACCACGCCAGGCTGAATATTTTTAACAATAAATTGTTCCACAAAATCCGCTGGCGGAAGGCTTAGAAGCTCAAGTGTGCTTTTCAAAACGAAAAGGCAATCTACCCCAAGTTCGACCAGAAGACATTTTTTCAGTGCTAATGGTGTTAGAATACGGGGGTTCTTTTGCGGATGTAAAACAGCAAGCGGGTGCGGTTCAAAGGTCATCACCATCAATTTACTTTTCCTTTGCACCGCGGTTTGCTTGGCAGCAGCCAGGATTTCCTGATGGCCGAGATGGACACCATCGAAATTCCCTATAGTCAGGATACATCCTTTTGGAACAGCTTTAATATCTGATACTATTTTTAGAATTCTCACTCTACCCTTGCCTATTCAGAGCCTCAATTTCATCAATCTAAGCCACTATCAACATCTTGCCGACAGGCTGGAGGGATAATTTACCCAACCAAGCTAAAATCTGCAATGGCTTTTTAGGCCATAACAGCACCGAGAGTACTGGAACCCACCTGTCAGGGACGAATTCCACAGGTTGGTGTTGGAAGAGAAAAAAATCCAATAAATCTGCGTAACTGTCCCAAATTCTGTGGTTGGCTATTTTCGACACAAAAACTTGTGGTTCATCGGGTCAGAAAAACGCAACAGATTAGGCGTTGAAAAAATTCCCATAATTGTTGGGGCAGTTATAAATTTGCAACTAAGTTGCAAATTTATTGGGTAAGATATAAAATATTGTTTACAATACAGAAACCAAGTTTTGACAGTTTATTTTGTTAAAGGGTTAACACAGATGCAAAAAAGAATTGCTGTCATCTTAACAGAACTGAAGAACCATGCGCCGTTTACTTTGTTCGGCGCACTTACGGGCATTGTTTTGATGCTGTTGTTTAGAAATATACAACATCAGACAAGCGAGAGGTTGTTCTACGTGTTTCATCCTGCACATGTCATTCTAAGTGCTATAGTAACGGCTTCGATGTTTAAGCTTCATACGAAAAGGTCGAAATTTCTTATTGTTCTACTGATTGGATATTTCGGCTCTATCGGCATCGCTACTGTTAGTGACTCGCTGATTCCATACGTTGGCGAGCTTTTGTTGGGGCTCCATGCCCACAGCCATATAGGTTTCATTGAGGGCTGGTATATAGTCAATCCTGCTGCCATCTTAGGAGTTTTGGTTGCCTATCTCCGGCCTAAAACAAAATTCCCACATTCTGGCCACGTCTTATTGAGTACCTGGGCTTCATTATTTCATATCCTTATGGCTGTAGAAGGCAGTATATCTGTTTTGACCAGTATTGTGATTTTTATCTTTCTGTTCATAGCTGTGTGGCTGCCTTGTTGCATTAGTGATATTGTTTTTCCGCTGTTGTTTGTTAACTCGGCAACGAATGCCTCGCACGCACATAAATAGCTCTTGTAGGTGTGATAATGAAGTCAAATTTGAATTTACAAGCAAGCCAGATGTTAAAAGCAGCAAAACTTTACTGCACCAAATGCAGAGTATCGATACTGAAGGTGCTGGCAAAGACAGACAAACCACTGAGTCAGGGCCAGATTGCACAGCGGTTAGGTAAAAATCGACTCAATAAAGTTACTATTTACCGTACTTTGGAAAATTTCTGCCAGGCTGGGCTGGTACATAGGGCATTTATACACAAAAGAGCAGCGCATTTTGAACTTGCCAACCGCTGCAGTAAAATTCGATGCCATCCTCACTTCACCTGCACAAGTTGTGGTGCCATACACTGTCTGACGGAAACATCGCTGCCTATGGTAAAGAGTCCATACAAAGGTTTTATTATTGGCCGTCAGCGCGTACAGCTCGAGGGTCTCTGCCCTAAATGCAATCCAAACCTGTAGCTGATAAATTCACATAATTAGCATTAGCCCCTCTGCAGCAAAGATTTTCCTTAAACCATACCATAGACAAATTACTCCACCACGACTACAATACCCACATGCAGATATATCCACTGAAATTCAGGCCGATTTATAAGCAGCGAATATGGGGTGGCCAGAAGCTACGAGAGGTTTTCAATAAAGACATACCCCCATCTGAAAAAATCGGTGAAAGCTGGGAGTTGGCTGATTTGCCTGATGATAAATCCATAATCATAAATGGCGAATTGGCCGGGCAAACTATCGACTCAGTAATTGAAAAATATCCTAAGGAAATAACAGGTAATGAAAACTTCTCTGGGTCTTTTCCACTGTTAATTAAATTCCTCGACGCCGAGGATATCTTGAGCGTGCAGGTTCACCCCGATTCACAAACCTGCCGGCGAATGGGCAAGGGAAAACCCAAAACCGAGTGCTGGTATATCATATCCGCCACCAGCGGAGCCGTAATCTATAAAGGTCTGAAAAAAGGCGTAACAAAAAGGGAATTTTCCGAAGCAATAAAAAAGGGAAGTGTTGCCGAATTGTTGGCAAAGGTGCCTGTTGAAGCCGGCCAGTGCCATTTCCTCCCCGCCGGCACCGCCCACAGCATCGGAGCAGGCCTTTTAATAGCTGAGATTCAAACACCGTCAGATACGACATATCGTGTTTTCGACTGGAACAGAGTTGACCAGACGGGTAAAGCCAGACCGTTGCACATTGAAGAAGCGCTGGAAAGCATTAACTTTGACGCCGCCGGTGATAATCTTCCAGTAACAACGGTAGGCCGATTGGTCGATTGTGAATACTTCAAGATAGACAAAGGGCACCAGGCCAAAGGCTGCGAGACGCTTCTTTCACCCGGCAAGATGAAAACATTGATTATTTTAGCCGGCTCTGGTGCAATTCTGGCAGTGGATGAGGCTTCCGTTGAATTCAAGGCAGGCGATTGTTTACTTGTACCTGCTGCTTATGAAGGAGCGATGCGATTTGCCGACGATACGCAATACTTAACAGTAATCTCATGAGAAAGAAATGAATAGTTTTAAACCCGGCGATAATGGCCTTCGGTTTTCTGAAACAAGTTTGGGAATTGTATGTCCGATGGCCAATGAACAGTCGACTGCTGTAGAATTCGTAAATGCTGTATTGGAACAGTGCAGGGATTTCAAGTCTGTAATGTTTTTTGTCATCTTTGACAATTCTTGTAAAGATGGCACCGTTGATTTACTTAGAGAGCTGCAAAATAAATTACCTGAGCTTAAAGTAATTTGGGCTCCTGAAAATAGATGTGTTGTGGATGCATATATAAAAGGGTACCGGGAGGCCTTGAATGCCGGTTGTGATTGGATATTGGAGATTGATGCGAGCTTTAGCCATCAGCCTTCACAAATCCCACAGTTTTTTGATAGAATGGCCGAAGGCTATGACTGTGTTTTCGGCAGCCGCTTCTGTAAGGGCGGCAAATTTACGGAGGCTCCATTGAGCCGGCATTTTATAAGCTATGCAGGGAGTATCTTGACTAATCTTTTGCTCGGTACAAAACTCAAAGATATGACCAGCGGCTTTGAGATGTTTACCCACGCTGCCTTGCAAAAAGTTTTGGACAAAGGCATTCAGTCGCGCGGCCATTTTTTCCAGACGGAAATAAAAGCGTATTGTCGAGACATGCGAATAATCGAGGTGCCGATACATTATCGTGCACCCAGCCAAAACGTAAATGTTGCAGTCATTATTGATGCTTTTAGCAACTTATTTCGCTTATTTAGAAAGCGTCTCGCTGGTAATTTGTAGTTCTTGACGGAGAAAGATTCAGTTTTATGAAAGACAAAATTTATGTTGTTGTAACATCTATTGCCAAGCCTAATAGGATTCTTCGGCACTTAGCCCAAGGCTGCAGAGAAAACGATTATCAATTCATTGTTATAGGCGACGAGGCCAGTCCTGACGAATTTCACATCAACGGTTGTGATTTTTATAGTCTGAAAAGACAAAAACAAACAAACTTAAAGTTTGCCCAATTGTGTCCGACAAGGCACTATGCTCGCAAAAACATTGGCTATCTTCTCACAATTCGCAATGGTGCCTCGACTATCATTGAAACCGACGATGATAACATTCCTTACCAGCAGTTTTGGGAACAACGGCAACGAATTCAAAACGTTCCGGTTCTTGAGAATGGTGGTTGGGTAAACATTTATCGTTATTTTACTGACCAGAATATTTGGCCACGCGGCTTTCCTCTAAAGCGGGTTCAGCAGCAGGTCTCTCCATACGAGTCACTTAATCTGATGGACATCGATTGCCCTATCCAGCAAGGCTTGACTGATGATAATCCTGACGTTGATGCAGTATATCGTCTCGTTTTACCACTTCCGCAAACCTTTAGAAAAGAGCGTCGAGTTGCACTAACTAATGGCTCATGGTGTCCCTTTAATAGCCAAAACACCACGTGGTGGCCAGATGCATTTGAACTGCTTTATTTGCCATCATATTGCTCTTTTCGAATGACGGATATCTGGCGTAGTTTCATTGCCCAGAGAATTGCCTGGCTCAACGGCTGGGCGATTTTATTCCACGAACCCACTGTGAGGCAGGAACGCAATGTACATAATCTATTACGTGACTTCAGCGATGAAATACCCGGCTATCTGAACAATAGTGAAATCTGTGAAGCTTTAGAGTCTTTGCCACTGGAGGCCGGGGTCGAAAAAATCGGCGACAACCTCAAAGTTTGTTACGAGAAATTAGTTAGTATGTCCCTAATCGGTGGGGAAGAATTACAGTTGCTTGATGCTTGGCTTGAGGATATTGGGCAATCTCACTAATCTGCGCATAATCGAGGCCCTATGAGCATATGCAAACAGTGAAGAACGAAAATAACTTTTTCATTTCAGGAAATCTTACTGTTAATTACTTTGTGGTTCTTTTAGCTGCAGCCGCGCTTTATATAGCGACCTGCGCACCAGGGCTGTTGTGGCAGGACAGTGGAATGTATCAGTATCGAATCTGGCATAATGATATCGAAGGTAAGCTCGGCCTGGCTCTTTCACATCCACTTTATCATATTATTGGCATCGGGGTAAAATATATTCCACTTGGTGAATTCGCTTACAGAGTAAATTTGATTTCAGCTATTGCCGCAGCATTCACCATTGCAAATCTTTTTTTGCTTTTGCGCCTTTGGCTCGGCAAAAACCTGCCGGCTATATTGGCGGCAATCACACTTGCCCTATCCTGGACAATTTGGCAGTCTGCATCAATCGCCGAAGTTTATACTTTGTATTCGGCATTGTTGCTCGCAGAGTTGATAATGCTGTTGCAATATGTTAAGACCAAACATGTTGGTTCTTTATACTTGTTGGCGTTGTTCAATGGCTTAGCAATCGCCAACCATATGTGGGCTTCTATCGCCTTTGTTTGCTACATGGTCTTTCTGGTAACTTTATTAGTACGAAAGCAAATTAGCTTAAGGCATTTGGCAATTACAGCCGGGCTATGGGTTATAGGTACAGCACCATATGAATATCTAATCATAAAGAATATCATTCAAACCGGCGATTTTACAGCTACTATAGCTTCGGCACTTTTTGGGAATAGTTGGCGCGGAGCTGTTCTTAACATTCGTCTTTCAACTAAGCTTGTCGGAGAGAATCTGATATTTATGGCATACAATTTTCCCACACCTAATATCATATTTTTCTTTATAGGTCTCTACGGACTCAAAAAAGCATCACCGTCTCATAGTTTCACAAAGATTCTTTTGGCATTATTAATACTTTTCTTTGCATTCGCATTTCGATATACCGTTCCAGATAGATATGCATTTTTTATGCCCTTTTATTGCTTAGCCGCAGTCTTCATCGGCGTGGGAATACGTCTTTTTCTTAAGTGGTATCCTCAAAAGCTATATACGATTTTGATCTTGGTGTTCGCATTTCTGCCATTGGCAGCATATAAATTTGTGCCCTTGGTTGCGGAAAGACTGAAAGTTGATTTAGGGACAAAAAGAACAATTCCCTATCGCAATGAATATATATGGTTCTTACAGCCGTGGAAAATAGGCTGTTATGGGGCAGAGAAATTCGCAAATGAGGCGTTGGATACAG
>CAZTWR010000085.1:0-7700 GCA_964618055.1 uncultured Pirellulales bacterium
AGTTTTGAGTTCCTTATCTGCACCGTCAAAGTTTGATGCATAACGATATGTGGCGGCTTTTTCCAAAGTTATGTTTAGTGGGTCGGCCTCATAATCGATAGCTTTTTGCAGGTTTTCGATTGCTTCATCGAATTTGCCCATTCGGCGAAGTGCAAAGCCCAGATAGATTAATTTCTCTTTGCAGTCCTTTGCTTTTTCCAGTTTCTTGACTGCTTCGGCATCGCTACCCAGAATAAAAAGGCCGATGCCCGTCGCCAAAGAAGCTTTCTGTCCGGTTCTGGACATATTTTCTTCCACCTGTTCGCCGAAAGCTATCAGATTAGCCTCGCTGGAATGGACGAATTCGGAAAGCTTCTTAATTTCGTCCATAGACGGCAAATTATTGGCGAATAAGTCGATTTGGCACTCTGTAATTGGTTCCATTAGGAATTTACTCCTTATTCATCTCTCGTATATGAAATATATCATTATAATACGAAAATTAATATTGGCAATAGATTTTTTGGGCCAACAGCCTATATTGCACTGGCCAGTTGTCTGGACAAGCAGTTAATAATACTGTATACTTCAAGTCCTCAAAAAAAGTGAAGGCATAATGAAGCTCGTTTTGAACAATGTAACTTATCATAATTGCCCTGTGCAGCTGCGCGAAAGGGTCGCTTTTGCCACAGAGAAGCGGCGTTTTATGCTAAAAAAAATGCATGCTGAACAGCAACTCTCCGAAGCGGTTATTCTTGAGACCTGCAACCGGTCTGAATTTTATGCCTACGCCAAAAAGGATTTCGATGTAAGGAGGTTTCTCGCAGAGCTTATCGGACAAGTGCAACCTGAGGCGGCTGATACATGGAGCAAATACAGCCAAGAGAGTGTTGGGGTTGATGCTGTTCAGCATCTTTTTGAAGTCGCCGCCGGGCTTGACTCGCAAATGATTGGTGAAAATCAGATTCTATCGCAGGTAAAATCTGCCTATACAGAATCTATCGATTGCCGAATGAGTAAATTTATGTTTCACAAGCTCTTTCACAATGCCTTTCGTGCAGGAAAAGCCGTGCGTACCAATACGGATATAAACTGTGGTGCGGTTTCAATAAGTCTGGCTGCGGTGGAATTGGCCAAAAGGAAAATCGATTTGTCAACCAGCACAGCAATGGTAATAGGCGCAGGGGAAAATGCAGAGCTTGCAGCAAAGTATCTCCTCAAAGCGCAACTGCCAGCTTTGATTATAGCAAATCGCAATATGAAAAAAGCACAAGCTATCCGAGCACGGCTTAAGCTTGTCCCGAGTAAAGTCGAGGGAACAGGGGAAATAATCAATCTTGCCGATATTGCTAACAGATTGGCTGAAGTTGACCTGATGATTAGCTCGACCGCTGCCACTGAGCCGATAGTAACATACCAAACGGTTGCAGATAGCCTGTCACAGAGGCAAAAAGCGTTGCTTATAATAGATATCGCAGTGCCGCGGGATATAGAGCCGAAAATTAACCAATTCGAATGTGTTTCGCTATATAATATTGATGATTTGAACGAGCAGATAAGCTGCAACAAGAAAAAACGCAGCAGCGAAATACCCAAAGCCCAGGCGATTGTTGCAGAATTTACGGATAAATTTATGCAATGGTATGATTCGCTCAACCTCGTGCCAACAATTACACAACTAACGCAGAAAGGCCTTAATCTGGCCCACAGTGAAGCCAAACGTTACGCTAAAGATTTTGGCGCAGGCAGCACCGATAAACTACAGCTCTTCGCCGAGTCCCTGGTTAAGAAGATGCTGCACGGGCCAATCAGCTTTCTCAAAAGTGACAGCGACGAGGAGCCAAGCACGGAACAGCTTCAAGCGGTAGATTTAATAAATAAAATGTTCCTCTCACAGGGTAAACGCGACTAACGATGAATGTTCTTACCGTTGCAACACGGGGTGGAGACTTGGCTATTGCTCAAACTCAGATTGTCATCTCGGCTTTGGAGAAAACTTATCCGGATATACAAATCAAGGTCAGAAAAATAACCACCAAAGGCGACCGCGACAAACGGACAGCTTTATGGGATTTAAAAAGCAGCGGCTTTTTTACCTCGCAGGTAGAAGATGCTCTCTTGGCTAGAGAAGCTGATTTTGCCGTTCACAGCTTCAAGGATTTGCCTACGCGAGAGCGACAGGGGTTGACCATCACAGCGGTTTGTGAGAGGAAATTCGCAGAAGATTGTTTAATAGCGAGTGATTCGGCCAGCTCAATCCAGCAGCTTCCCCAATCCGCAAAAATCGGCACTTCAAGTCTAAGACGAGCGGCTCAGATAAGACATTTAAGAGCGGACCTCAAGCCGGTGCCAATCAGAGGCAACGTCCCAACAAGAATAAAACATCTCCAAGAGGGAAAATTCGATGCGATTATTTTAGCTCGGGCAGGGATAGAAAGGCTTGGTTTAGGCAGGGAAATATCATTATGCCTTGACCCGGAGCAATTCATTCCGGCGCCAGCCCAGGGTGCCCTTGCCATTCAAACAAGAACGGATGACCCAATTACAACAGAGTTGATTGCTGCCATAGATGACGAAAAGCTAAGAACAATTACTTTTGCGGAGCGTCAGGTTTTGGTTACAATGCAGTGCGGATGTCATGCACCCGTAGGGGCCTTTGCTAAAATTACGGCAGATGTTATGGAAATTTGCGCATTTATATCGGATTTGGAAGGGGAAAATTTCATCAGCCGCCGCCTTACCGGGCCAGCCGCCGATGTCGATAACCTCGCTGAAAAAATAGCTAATGAGCTTCTCAACGCCGGCGGCAGAGAGATTTTAAAGAAACTGGAAAAATAATGAGCAAAAAAGGCAAAGTGTATCTGGTTGGAGCTGGACCAGGCAGAGCAGATTTGATTACTGTCCGCGGTGCTGAGGTCCTCAAAGAAGCCGACTGTGTAATCTACGATAAACTGGCTAATCCGGCTTTATTAAAATTTGCCCGCCCGGATGCTGAGATTATTCACGTACCGAAACGGATTGGCAGCGGCTCGTGCACTCAGGACCAAATCAACAAGCTGCTGGTCGAAAAGGCTGGCGGTGGACAAACAGTTGTCCGGCTGAAGGGCGGCGACCCCGGCATTTTTGGCAGGGCTGGACAGGAGCTAACAGCTCTCACCGAAGCAGGTGTCGATTTTGAAATAGTGCCTGGTGTAACAGCCGCCATCGCAGCGGCCGAATTCGCTGGCATTATATTAACCGACAGAGACTACAGCTCACAGGTCGTTTTCATTACCGGCCAGGAGGCAGAAGGAAAGCAAAAAAGCAACATCGATTGGGCCCTGCTTGCCAGATTCAGGGGCACTATAGTTTTTTATATGGCGATAGGAAATCTCCAGCTTATTGCTAAGCGATTGATAAAAAATGGTATGAAAGAAGAAACACCAGCAGCGGTAATAGCTGATACTACATTGCCGAGTCAAAAAACTGTAAGGGCATCGCTTAAGCAGATAGCCACAAAGTGTAAAGAAAACAAAATTGAGCCGCCAGCGATTGTTGTTATTGGCGCTGCCGCCGATGCAAAGCTTAACTGGCTTATGAGCAAACCCCTGTTTGGCAAAACCATCGTCGTAACCCGCGACGCCGACAGCAATGCTGATTTCGCAGCTAAGATTATCAGCAAAGGCGGCAACCCTGTAGAATTCACAACGATAAAAATCAAACCTTTGACGCAGACGAATAAGTTCCTAAAAACACTTACAAAAATCACTGAATACGACTGGCTCATTTTCACCAGTGCAAACGGCGTAAATATATTCTTTGATGTTTTGCAAAAGCTGAACAAGGATGCTCGCGTTTTAGCCTCCGCCAAAATTGCCGCCATAGGTAGTGAAACCGCTGCGAAATTAAGCAAATTCGCGATTATAGCCGACTTTGTGCCGAGCGTCTTCACCAGCAAAGACCTCGCCAAACAATTAATCAATTTTAAAAATCTGCAGGGCAAAAAGGTTTTGCTTTTGCGCTCCCAGCTTGCTTCGAATGAGCTTTGCGACTTGTTGGAAACCGCGGCAGTTAAAATCGACAATGTCCCTGTCTATACCATTGAAACCGTAAAAAACGATTGCGGCCCCCTGCTGGAAAAAATCGAAAAGAGCGAAATCGACTGGCTAACCTTTGCAAGTCCTTCTTCGGCTAAGGTCTTTTTCGAACAAATCCCTGCCGAATCAGTGAACTCAAGCAACATCAAAATAGCATCGATTGGGCCGGTAACTTCTGAACAATTGAAAAATCTCAGCCTCAGAGTTGACGTCCAAGCAGCCGAGCATACTACGGACGGCCTACTTGCCGCCATAGAAAAAACGTATAAATGATAAACATCTCAAAATTATATTGCGGACTGGCGGGTGAATCCGACGATTTGCGATACAATGCGGAAAATTCATCCGGCCCCGTTGTCGCTTTTAACTGCACAAACCTATGTAACCTGAATTGTTTACATTGTTATAGTAGTTCAACAGCCGACCGCAGTAGTGACCAGCTATCCACCGCCGAAGCTAAGCAGTTGCTCCACCAGCTTGTCGAAGTAAATTGTCCGGTAGTATTATTTACCGGCGGTGAGCCTTTGTTGCGAGACGATTTATTTGAATTGTTGGCCGAAGCAAAGCAATTGGCCCTGCGAACGGCCATCTCCAGCAACGGAACTTTAATTGATTTAGCTGCTGCCCGAAAGCTCGCCGAAGTTGGCGTAAATTATGTAGGAATTTCCATCGATGGCGACCAATCTTTTCACGACAAATTCAGACAATCGACTGGTTGTTTCAAAGCCGCTTTAGCAGGCGTTGAAAATTGTCAAAAAGCTGGCCTGAAAACCGGTTTACGCTTCACCATCACCAGACAAAACGCTGGCAAAATCCTCGCTGCCTTCGATATCGCTGCCTCAGCGAACATCCGCAGGATATGTTTTTATCATCTTATAAAAGCAGGCAGAGCAAAACAGATAGCGGACAGCAAAAACAAACTAAACGCTGCACGCTATACGCTAAACGCTATCGAAACCCGTCAGGCTGTCGACACAATAATAGAAAAGACCAAAGAATTCGTTCAAAAAAAACTCGTTGACGAAGTCCTCACTGTAGGCAATCACGCTGATGGCCCTTATCTCCTGTTGAAAATGACCGGAGAGAAAAACCAGCGCTACGAAGAAGCTAAACAGCTCCTGCTCACCAATGGCGGAAATAAAATTGGAGAGAAAATCACCTCTGTCGGCTGGAACGGCAACGTATATCCCGACCAGTTCTGGTGGAATTACTCACTTGGTAACGTCAAAAATAAGACTTTCAAGGAAATCTGGAGCAATCCGGCCGAACCGGTCCTTGACAAGCTGCGAAAAAAAAGTGAATTTGCTGATAAAAGATGCCTGACGTGCAAATGGTTCGATTTATGCAAAGGCAATTTCAGATTTTTAGCCGACAAAACTGACTATGAAAATTGGCTCAACGAACCAGCTTGTTATCTGACCGACGAAGAAATAGGTATTTAGAAAGGGCTTTGCAATGAGCTTTCCAAAAATCAGGATGCGTCGCCTGCGAAAAAATGCCTCTATACGAAGATTAGTACGAGAAACGTCCTTGAGTATGGACGATTTGGTCTATCCGCTCTTTGTCCGCGAAGGTGAAAACCTCAAGGAGCCGATTAAGTCAATGACCGACTGCTTCCACTTCTCACCTGATACAATAGCAGCCGAGGCCGCAGAAGTGGCCGCCTTAGGCATACCTGCCGTGCTCCTCTTTGGCCTGCCGGCCAAAAAGGACGAAACCGGCTCGCAGGCCTGGGCCGAAGACGGCGTTGTGCAGCGCTCTGTAAAGCAAATCAAAAAAGCTGCACCTGATTTGCTTGTCATTACCGACGTCTGCCTTTGCGCATACACTTCGCACGGCCATTGCGGCGTAATTAAAAAGAGCACAAGTGCACAAGAGCAAAAAAGCATAATTGATAATGACGCCACCTGCGAATTATTAGCCAAGGTCGCCCTTTCGCACGCCTATGCTGGCGCCGATATAGTCGCACCTTCAGATATGATGGATGGCCGTATAAAATACATTCGCGAGGCTCTGGAGGAAAATGATTTTCAAGATGTTGCTATTATGTCTTACGCCGCCAAATACGCCTCTGCTTTTTATGGCCCGTTCAGAGACGCTGCTGAATCAGCCCCTGCCTTCGGCGACCGCAAAACATACCAAATGGATCCCGCAAATGCCCGGCAGGCGTTGGCCGAAATCGCTCTCGACATCAAAGAGGGCGCCGATATTGTAATGGTCAAACCTGCTCTTTGTTTTCTTGACATAATTTATCGAGCGCGCCAGCGTTTCGATTGTCCCATCGCCGCCTATAACGTCTCCGGCGAATATATGATGGTCAATTCTGCCGCCAACGTGGGCCTTCTGGATAAAGAACAGGCAATGCTTGAAATCTTATATTCAATTAAAAGAGCAGGTGCTGACATAATTATAACTTATTTTGCTAAGGATGTGGCAAAACTGTTGTCAAAGTAGTAACCTCGATTGGGTCAGGTAAAATGAGCTTTATTGTTGAGAGGAATAATACGATGGAAAGAAAAAATTTGCTGATTGTGGTCGTGGTTTTAGCGGGGCTGGGTATTTGTTTTGTATCGGGTGCGGTTATTGCGAGCGAGGCGAAAAAAGATTATCCGGTTCAGCCGGTGCCGTTTACGGATGTCCGAATTACGGATGAGTTCTGGTTGCCACGGCTGGAGACGAATCGCAAAGTGACGATTCCCTATGATTTCAAGAAGTGTGAGGTAACCGGCCGAGTGGAGAATTTCGACGTTGCCAGTGGACAGAAAGAAGGCCTCTTTCAGGGCAAATTTGGATTTAATGATACGGATGTGTACAAAGTCATTGAGGGTGCATCTTATTCGCTCAGACTTTATCCTGATGCTGAGCTTGAAAAGTATCTGGATTTGCTAATAGCGAAAATAGCATCGGCCCAGACAGAAGATGGGTACATATATACTGCGGGGCAGATTAAGACAAAAGCAGAAAAGCAAGTTTGGTGCCTGAGTGAGCCGCGCTGGTCGGACCTTAGGAATGGCCATGAATTGTATAACTGTGGTCATATGTATGAAGCAGCGGTGGCACATTATCAGGCGACGGGCAAGCGTTCGTTTCTGGATGTGGCTGTCAAGAATGCGGACCTTTTGTGCCGCGTGTTTGGCCCCGGCAAAAATCGAGGTGTGCCTGGCCATCAGGAAGTTGAGATTGGTCTTGTGAAATTATATCGCGTTACAGGTAATGAAGAGTATCTGAAATTAGCGAAGTTCTTTCTTGACGAGCGTGGCAACGCCGATGGGCACAAGCTCTACGGGCCTTACAACCAAGACCATAAGCCGGTGGTTAAGCAGAGCGAGGCGGTCGGCCACGCTGTCCGGGCGGGTTATATGTATTCGGCAATGGCTGATGTCGCTGCGCTTACCGGTGATGCCAACTACGTTCAAGCAATGGAGCGGATATGGGAAAATGTCGTATCAAAGAAGCTGTATCTGACCGGCGGCATTGGTGCTCGGCACAGTGGCGAGTCCTTCGGGAACAATTACGAATTGCCGAACAAGACGGCATACAACGAGACCTGTGCTGCTATCGCAAACGCGATGTGGAACCATCGGCTTTTCCTGCTGCACGGGGACGCAAAGTATATCGACGTGCTGGAGCGGGTAATCTACAACG
>CAZTWR010000086.1:0-7543 GCA_964618055.1 uncultured Pirellulales bacterium
TACGTGATGTTCGGCGGAATGTACAGCGTAGTCCTGACCGACATTATTCAATTCGCTCTGATGACGATTGGCTCGATATTCATTGCGGTAATAGCGATTCAGCGAGTTAGTCCGGATGCACTGGCCGCAGTAGTGCCCGACGGCTGGCATAACCTGTTTTTCGGCTGGAAAGTGAATCTGGACTGGTCGGGGCTTATTGCCAAAGTTAACGACAAGATAGCAACCGACGGCTTCAGTTTGTTTACAATCTTCTTTATGATGACGCTTCTCAAAGGCGCTCTGGTCAGTATGGCAGGACCCGCACCGAACTACGATATGCAGAAAATCCTTGCTGCACGCAGCCCCAAAGAAGCTGCACTTATGAGCTGGTTTGTATCAGTGGTCTTAAACCTGCCGCGATACCTGATGATTGCAGGAATAGGGGTTTTGGGCCTGGTGTTTTTCAGCAACAGTCTCAACGAAATGGCTACAGCAGGACAGAAAATCGATTTTGAGCAGGTTCTTCCATATGTAATAAACAACTTTCTGCCGATTGGACTGGTCGGTATGGTTCTCGCAGGTCTGCTTGCGGCGTTTATGAGCACCTTTGATGCCACCGTGAATTGCGGGGCGTCGTATCTGGTCAACGACGTTTACAAACGATACATCCATCGCAACGGCTCACCCAAAGCTTACGTGTTCGCCAGCTACCTATGCTCTATTCTCATTGTAGTCGTCGGCATTTTCTTTGGTTACAGGACCGGCTCGATTCAAACTGTAACACAGTGGGTTGTAACAGGTCTCTACGGAGGCTATATGGCTCCAAACGTCCTGAAATGGCACTGGTGGCGATTCAACGGCTTCGGATACTTCGCCGGTATGATTTCGGGTATCGCTACTGCGACTACCTTTGCGATTATCTTTCACAGTCAGCCGACAATATGGACTATCGAGAAGAATCTCGCAGTTTTTCCAGTCATTCTGGCGGTGAGCACGTTCTTCTCCATCGTCGTGAGTCTGCTGACTAAGCCGGAGGACGAGGCGGTTCTGAAGGATTTCTACCGCAGTGTTCGGCCCTGGGGCTTCTGGAAACCAATCCAGCAGAAGGTGCTTGCCGAGGACGCAAGCTTCAAACCTAACAGAGGGTTTGCACGCGATATGATAAACGTGACGGTCGGCATCGTCTGGCAGGTAACTTTTATGCTGATTGCGATTTATCTGGTCCTTCGCATGTTCGGACCCCTTGCGATTTGCCTTGCGGCTCTTGCGGCGACTTCGGTCTTCCTGAAACTCAACTGGTACGACAAATTAACTGATTAACAAAATTGGATTGTGGAGACAGCAATCTTATGCAGTACGGCCATTTTGACGACCATCAAAGAGAATATATTATAACCGAACCCCAAACACCACACCCTTGGATTAATTATCCGGGCATGGAAGATTCTTTCACGATTATCTCAAATACCGCTCTGCTTTTACCAAATATCATATTAATCTTGGCGAAATATCCACTTATCCTAAGGGGTATAAAGAAAAAGAAAATGCTGGGGTTTTCTGTCACAATAATCCCTGGATTATTATTGCCGAAACAATTCTTGGAAATGGTGACAGAGCGTTTGAGTATTATAAGGTTGCGCCATCTTATCTTGAAGAAATCAGTGATTTGCACAAAACAGAGCCTTATGTATATGCCCAAATGATTGCTGGAAAAGATGCTTATAAACCCGGTGAAGCCAAAAACTCATGGTTGACTGGAACAGCAACCTGGAATTATTATACCATAACCCAATACATATCAGGAATTAGACCTGAATATGAGGGATTGTTAATAGACCCTTGTATCCCGGCTGATTGGGATGGTTTTACGGTACAAAGAAAGTTCAGAAATGCGAATTACAACATAACCGTACAAAACCCTGAGCATGTATCAAAAGGGATTAAGGAAATTCTTGTTGATGATGAAAAGCTTAGCGACAACATCCTGATTGCTTTTGAAGACGGGAAAAACCATAATGTTACAGTTATTATGGGTTAGCAATAAGGTCATTCAGGGTAAGTTAAAAACTGCCCGGTGGCAGTGAACTTTGATTTAAAGGAAAGGAGCAATCTATGCATTCTGAAACACAAAAACTCTCCATCAAAGAAAAGGTTGGTTACAGTCTCGGTGACAGCGCCGCCAATTTCATTTTCCAGACGGTTCTTATGTTCCTGATGTTCTTCTATACCGATGTCTTCGGCATTTCTGCCGCGTTTGCGGGAACGCTGTTTCTTATTACAAGGATATGGGACGCGGTCAACGACCCAATGATGGGCGCCATTGCCGACCGCACCAAGACGCGATGGGGCAAGTTCCGCCCCTGGGTCATAATTACAGCGATTCCCTTTGGGGTCATAGGTGTCCTGACGTTTACTACCCCCGATATGAGCGTTGTTCATAAAATCATATACGCATTTGTGACATACAACCTGCTGATGATGATTTACACCGCCAATAACATCCCTTATTCGGCCCTGATGGGTGTTCTTACCGGCGATTCAATCGAGCGAACCGGCCTTGCCTCCTACCGGTTTGTCTTCGCTATGCTCGCCACCCTTGCTATTCAGACCTTGACTATTCCATTGGTGGATAAGCTCGGTGTTGATAATCGGTCTACTATTGTGCAAAGTGATATAAACGGCGACCTTCTTACAATTAACCCCAACAGTCGCGGCTCGGCAAAAATTATTATCAGTGCAAGCGACCAGCACGACCACGTTACAAAAGATAACTTTTTCGTAAAGGTCACCAAACCCGAACCCGAAAGGCCTGTACTGAGAACGCCTTTCTCTGACCTAACGCTTGAACAAGGTTTTGGACAATATGCTGTGGATCTCGCCCCCGTGTTTAACCCCGGCAGATACGGCCCACTCACTTACAGGGTAGCCTTCAAAGACAAAGGTATTGTAAAGGCCGAAATTGTTGAAAATACTCTTAAGCTCACCGAAATCGGTGTCGGTGTTACAGATGTCACCGTCGCGGCCAATGACAGATTGAAAAGTGCTGTAAACAACCAGTTCTCGCTGGCCGTTCGGGTTAAGGGTAATTCTGCCCCTAAGGTCAAAAGCGAACCTAAAATTGCTCTTGATAAGAGCTTTCAAAGACATCAGTTGAATCTTGCCGACCTTTTCTCTGATGATGATGGTGATTCCCTTGTTTACGCCGCTAAAAGTGATAATGAAGGCATCGTGGGTGCAAAAATAGAAGGTGAACAACTGGTTCTTACCGAGAGGAAAACCGGCCAAACGAAGATTAAGGTATCGGCAAACGACCAAAAGGGCGGCCTCAGTTCTGTGGTTATTCCGGTTATCATTAGGACAGGCGTTAATATGGCCCCCGCGATTGCAAAGCCCTTGAGCTCAAGAACCATTTCCTCAGAGGACGAAGCCATTAAGATTCGCCTGTCCGAGCACTTTGATGACCCTGACCAGGATTCGCTTTCCTATGAGGTATCGGTCGTTAATCAGGCAAAGGGTTACCAACTCGCTATGGGCATCTTCTGTACTCTGGCTGTCGTATTCTTCTTTATTACTTTCTTCGTCACTAAGGAAAGAGTGCAACCCGACCCAAAACAGAAGACATCCCTCAAACGGGACCTCGCCGACCTGATGAAAAACGGACCCTGGAAAGCTATTTTCTTACTGACTATTTTTATATTCGTCTATCTCGCTCTTCGATACTCGGTCACGTTGTACTATTTTACGTACTACGTAAAGCGCGCAGACCTCTTTAGCTGGTTTAATATGTCCGGAATGATTGTCACGATTGGCGGCATCTTTCTTTCCAAGCCGCTTGCTCTTCGCTTCGGGAAGCGCAACACCTTCGGTGTATGTTTGTTCCTGACGGCGGTCTTTACTACTTTATTTGTCTTTTTGCCGCCAAACGCCATCGTCTTAATTTTTGCAACTCAAATCCTTATCTCTTTGTCTTACGCCCCGACAATACCGATGCTGTGGGCGATGATGGCTGATTGCGCCGATTATTCTGAATGGAAGACCGGCCGACGAGCAACGGGTATGACATTCTCGGCTGCAACCTTTGGCCTGAAGTTCGGCCTTGCCCTCGGCGGTTTCATCTCCGGATGGCTGCTGACACTGTTCGGCTATATTGCTGGTGCCGAACAAACCACTACCACGTTGACCGGGATTCGTCTGATGGTGAGCGTCTTTCCGGCCATTCCGTTTTTCGTTGGTGTTGCCGTGCTCTTCTTCTATAAGATTAACAAAAGTACGGAATTGCAAATGCAGGAGGAACTAATCGAACGTCGCAAAACATATGAACTTGATTCACCTGCTGCAGAAGGAGCGCAAGCGTGAAGTTACATAAATCGGTAATAAACGCCGTTGTCTGTTTGGCTGCATTATCGGCGGTTGTTTGTCTTGCCGGTTGTGACGCTCAACCGGCGCTAAAAGACGTTTACGCCAGGGATTTTCTCATCGGCGCGGCCCTCAATCGTGAGCAAATATACGAGCAGGTGCCGGCTGAAACGGCTATTGTCACCAAACAGTTCAACTCTATTACGCCGGAGAACGTTCTTAAATGGGAAAAACTTTACCCCGACCCCAATGGGTACAATTTTGACGCTGCTGATAAGTTTGTCGAGTTCGGTGAGAAGAACAATATGTTTATCGTCGGCCACACACTCGTTTGGCACTATCAAACACCCGGCTGGGTCTTCCAGGACGCAGACAGCGGCGATACAGACCGAGAAACACTACTGGCGCGAATGAAAGACCACATCTTTACCGTCGTTGGCCGTTACAAAGGCCGAATTCACGGCTGGGACGTCGTAAATGAAGCTCTCGACCCCAATGGAAATATGCGAAATACTAAATGGTTCGAAATCATCGGCGAAGACTACATCGCAAAGGCCTTCGAGTATGCTCACGAAGCCGACCCCAATGCCGAGCTGTATTACAACGACTTCGATATGTGGAAACCGAGCAAGTTTGCAGGAGTTGTCCGCCTCGTAAAGGATCTGCAGGCCAAAGGCATCCGTATCGATGGGGTCGGAATGCAGGCTCACTGGGGCTTTGACTATCCATCCCTCGAAGAGCTTGAAGCTGCTATCCTTGTTTATTCCCAGTTGGGCGTTAAGGTGATGATGACTGAAATGGAGATGTCGGTTTTGCCGTATGTCAGAAAATACACAGGAGCCGATATTACCGAAACCGCTGAACTGCAGAAAGAGCTCAACCCTTATCCTGATGGGCTGCCTACCGAGATGCAGGAAAAGCTTGCAAAGCGTTACGCCCAGTTTTTCTCAATTTTTCACAGGCACGCCGACAGAATCAGCCGCGTAACCTTCTGGGGCGTTCAGGATGGGAACTCCTGGCGCAACAACTGGCCCATCAGGGGACGCACTGATTATCCTCTGCTGTTTGGCCGGGATTGTAAGCCCAAGCCGGCCTTTGACACCGTAATCAAAGTTGTGCAAACTGACAAATAATCATTATTGAAGGACTGTTTTACTCTGCCTTCGATTGGAGGACAAATGTAATGAATCAGCTTGCTAAAAAAAGAGACGTGCTGCTGTTGCCTTTATTTTTGGTCTTGGTCACGGTCTGCTCGAGTCAGAACGCACAAACGTTTCGTAACCCCATTATCTCCGGTTGTTATCCGGACCCGAGTGTTTGCCGCGTTGGCGATGATTACTATATGGTCCACAGCTCCTTTGAGTTCTTCCCGGGCGTTCCAATTTTTCACAGCAAAGATTTGGTGCATTGGCGGCAAATCGGTTACTGCCTGACGCGCAAAAGCCAGTTGAACCTCGACAAAGTTCGAGCTTCTGGCGGCATTTATGCACCGACGATTCGTTACCACAAGGGTACCTTTTATATGATAACTACCTGCGTGGATTGCGGCGGTAATTTTTATGTTACTGCCGAAAATCCAGCTGGCCCCTGGTCTGAGCCGATTTGGATGAACGACGGCGGTGGCATAGACCCTTCGCTGTTCTTCGATGACGATGGCAAGGTCTATTACACACGTCAAGAAGCTGGACGCCACGGCTACACCGCTCAAACAACACTCAATCTCAAAACGGGTAAGCTTGAAGGGCCTCTAAAAGAGCTATGGGAAGGCACCGGCGGCATTTGGCCCGAGGGCCCGCATCTTTATAAAATCAACGGAAAGTATTACCTGATGATTTCAGAGGGCGGAAGCAGCTACGACCATATGGTTACCATTGCCCGCAGCGATTCTCCGTGGGGACCGTTCGAATCCAATCCGGATAATCCTATTCTCACACATCGCAACCGCCCTAACCATCCTATCCAGGCGGTTGGTCATGCAGATGTGGTGGAAACTCCTGATGGCTGGTGGCTGGTATGCTTGGGGACCAGGCCGCAAGGTGGTCGTTTTCACCACATTGGCCGTGAGACCTTCCTCGCACCGGTTGCCTGGACGAAGGACGGCTGGCCTGTGGTCAATGGTAATGGCACGATAGAGCTAACACTGCCTGCACCAAAGCTGCCTCAGCGTCCCTTCGAAGAGCCGCCCGCCAGAGATGATTTCGACGATGACAAATTGGCACTGCAGTGGAATTTTCTGCGGAACCCCTACGAAGGTGACTTTTCTCTTACGGCAAGGCAGGGATATCTCCGCCTCAATGGCTCGGCTGTAACACTCGACGACCAGGATTCACCGGCTTTCGTTGGTCGTCGCCAAATTGATTTCAACTGCGTAGCTTCAACACTGCTTGAATTTGAACCCAATAGCGAGAATGAAGAGGCCGGCCTTGTTGTGCGCGGATTTGATAAATATTATTATGAAATCGGCATCTCTCTGCGGCAGGGTAAACGCCAGGTCTTCTTTAGAAAAGTCATCGGGGGTAGAATAATCGGTCCTGTTCAATACGTTGATGTTCAGCCCGGACCTGTTATACTGTCGGTCAAGGCGTCTGCGCTGTCTTATGAGTTTTCCTGCCAGTCGTCCACGGGCGTTCAGAAAGTGTTGGGCACGGCCCTGACGAAGGACTTGTCTCAGGAAAGAATCAGTTCTGCCGCCGATGTGTTTTGTTGTACCGGCGTGTATTTTGGAATGTATGCTACAGGTAACGGCCAAAAGAGCACGAGCCCCGCTGATTTTGACTGGTTTGAGTATAGTCCAGACACCAATGAGTTAGGAGAACAATAGCTGTGATACGAAAACCTGAATTTCCGGACAGGACACCCTCAAGTAAATCACACTAACAAAGATGCAACGTTATCCCTCTTCACTTGACATCAGGATATTAATAAGGTATTATTCCGCAGAACTATTTCATATTAATTAGGAGCTCAGAATTTGGAGAATAAAAAAGACCTTGAAATCGTAGCCGCAGGTCATACCTGTCTTGATTTAATACCTGCTTTTACAATTAATGGAAAAGTAGATAATCTTACAGATGTCCTTGTCCCGGGTAAGATGATTAATATGGGTGAATGTGTTGTTGTAGGCGGGGGTCCTGTTACAAATGCCGGGGTATCAATCCGCCGGCTCGGGGTAAAAACTGAATTAATCGGCAAAATCGGCAACGATGAC
>CAZTWR010000087.1:0-7493 GCA_964618055.1 uncultured Pirellulales bacterium
CGCCTTATCTGTTCGGGCGATTGAATGCATTGAAACTCGCCAAACGTCAGCAAGGTGCGGACATTATCGACCTGGGTATGGGTAATCCCTCTGATGGAGCACCGCAAATCGTGATTGACAAGTTATGCGAGGCGGCCCGCGACCCGCGCAACCACCGATACAGTGCTTCAAAAGGCATTAAGAATCTGCGAGGCGAGATTGCCAAAAAATACGCCCGTCTTTGGAATGTGCAGTTAGACCCGGAGACAGAGGTGCTGGCTTGTATCGGCTCGAAAGAAGGTTTCAGTCATTTGTGCCTGGCGATGTTAGGACCCGGAGATACCGCAGTTGTTCCGGATCCTGCTTTTCCCATACACAATTACTCCGTAGCTTTGGCAGGGGCAAACGTGATATCTGTTCCGCTGGGCAATGACCAGAAGTTTCTCAATAATGTCGCAGAGGTGGTTGAGCACCTGTATCCCAGGCCGAAATTGCTGATTCTCAATTACCCTCACAACCCAACGGCAATGACCATCGATGAAGGCTTTTTCGAGCCGATTGTAGATATGGCAAAGCGATTCGGCATAGCCGTCATTCACGATTTTGCCTACGGCGAAACTTGTTTCGATGGCTATAAAGCGCCGAGTTTTCTTTCTGTTAAAGGAGCAAAAGATGTCGGGGTTGAGTTTATTACGATGAGCAAGCCGTATAATATGGCCGGCTTTAGAATCGGCTTCGCTGCTGGAAATAAAGATATGCTTGATTACCTCGCTACGATAAAGGGCTACTATGACTATGGTATATTTCAGGCACTCCAGATTGCCGGCATCATCGCACTTCGAGAATGTAACGACGACATTATCACTCAGAACCAAAGGTACAAATCACGACGGGACGTCGTCTGCGACGGACTTAATAGAATCGGTTGGGAAGTCCACAAGCCCCGCGCTACGATGTTCGTATGGGCAAAAGTGCCCGCCGAACATTCTAAAGGCAAAGGCAGTATCGATTATGCAATGGACCTTATGGAGTATGCAGAGGTCGCAATTGCTCCGGGAAGGGCCTTCGGCGAAAACGGCGAAGGTTATATGCGCATAGCTCTTGTCGAAAATGAGCAGCGCCTCCGCCAGGCAATTCGCAACATCAGCCGATTTGTCCGCGAAAAGCCAATAAGAAAAACAAACAGGAAAAGCTAAACGCACAAATAAGTAAGCACCTCGGCTGGCGGAGAAAAACGCCCAGCACTTCAAAAGATGTATATTACAACCCGCAGCAACAATTCGACACACCTGCTGCAGATAGCAAATGGGCAACGACAAATTTTTACGGTATAAGCGATTTTTATAAAAAATTTTTGCTCACCTCTTGCCCTAAAATCGCCTATTTCAGCCCTTTTAATGGCGTTTTAAGCCAAATTAGCACCGCCTTACTTAGCTACCGTCAAAAAATTTTTTAAAAAACCTTGACTTCTGACAGCCAATCTGGTTAAATAGCAACATCAGCTTGGGGGTTGAGAGAGAACTCATCAGTAAAAAGTAAACAGGTACTTTCTGTAGCAACTTTTGTTTTGTGTATTTAGAGTTCGTGTAAAGATACACACCTGTAAATGGGGGTAGGGAAAACTCACAGATGGACGTTATACGTCTCGAGGGCAGTTTAGCTGCGTTTTATATAGTAGGTAGTTTGATGTACGAGAGCTAAACTCCTCAAAGCGGGCGGAAGAAAACTCCTAAAGGCCGTAAAACCAAAGAAGGTAAGTGCCTTCTTAATAGTCCTTGAAGGAGTTAAAATTATGAAGAATACGAAAATTATTCTGAGTTGTTTAATCAGCACTTTGCTCGTTGCTACTGCATCGGCTGCATGGGTGCCCCTCACGGGCAATCCGGTCTCGATAAATTCCCTGCCGGGTGGGTCCCTTATCTTTGGCGACAAAATGCTTTCGGAGATTACTGTGTTCGGCATCGCCACCGGAGGGGCAATAGCCCCAGATGCCTGCTCGGTGTTCGTGCAGGGCGGCCAAGACGACGTGACAGGCGACTACGGCCTGAAGTTTAATCTTGTTTGGACTGTTGGCCCCGACCAGATTATAAATGCCACCTTAGATTTTAAGGTATCCATCCTACCTGGTTACGATGACTATTTCATCAAGGATGTTTGGTTGGACATCACCGGTGCTTCGGCAAATGGCACTGGCGTAGTAAACGTTGGTGAGGATGTTAGGGATGAGTTTAATAACCCTATTGTCTTACTCAGCTGTTCAGCATGGCAAGATAGTCCTGCCGCCTACCTGAAAGATTATGCTGAGTTCACACCGGTCAAGGCAATCTGGATACACAGCAAGGATGTTTCCATCTCCGGCGGCGACAGTGGCTCAGCCCATCTCAGCGAGTTTTATCAGTACTACAGCCAGATTCCCGAGCCGGCAACGCTCGTATTACTTGGCACGATGGGCATCTGGATTTTTACCCGGAAAAAGCGGCCTGCTTGACCAGTTTTTAAAAGGCTATAATAGAAGCAAATACCGACACTTTTTACTCGAAATTGACATTTTTTACTTGAATCTACTTGGTTTATGTGTTAAAATAGGTAATATTCAGAAAACGGGGAATTCAAACAAGTACTGTATCAAGTAGATTGTTTTTGTGCAAGGAAATAAAGGGATACGGGATGAAAGAGAGCAGATTATTAAGTTTGTTATTTGTTGCGACATTATTCGTGCAGAATGCAACTGCGACGTTACTACTGCCATATAGCTCACACTATCAGGGCCGGTCGTATTTTGAAGACCTCGTCTCCGGCGTGTCAGGGTTTGTAGATTTTGCCGTTTATGACAGGGATGCATTATACGGAGACGAGTGGACAGGTGCCGGCTTTGCTGCACCCGGAGCAGGCCGATACGTTTACGCTTATCAGATTTTCAACGACTTTGGCAGCGCTGACGCAATTGAGTTTTTTACCATACTGGGCATTGACGACCCACCTACACCACACGACCTAATTGGCATCAGCACGATGGATACACAGGACCCCTGGGAAGACTATCCCCTCATAACCGAAGGTGTAGACTCAACCAATATGAGTACTAATCTTGATGAGACAAGGGCAACTTGGGAATTCGGCGGGGGTATTTTAGACAATGGTACGTATTCGTGGTTTTTGATATTCAGCAGCGCTAAGGACTGGGTTGAAGGTAAATATCTGATGGAAACCGCTGGCGGGTTCCCGATTACCAGTAATCCTGAACCCTGCACATTAGCATTGCTTAGCCTCGGCAGCGCAATACTTTTTGCGAAACGAAGAAACTCTGCTCAGTTGTATAAAGCCCGTTCGCATAATTAAATTCATAACGATAGGGGGATGATGAAACAAAATCACTCGATATTCATTGGATGGCAGGGTGTAATATTAGCTCTTGCGGTTATCTTATATGGCGTGCTTGAGTCGGCATATTGCCAAGGCCCTGCTTCGCAACCTTTTGCAGAACGACAGCCCCGAATAGATGCCACTGTACTTTTACTTCAACAAACAAATCCCGAGGCTGGCACAGTAACTCCAGAGGCAGGGATTCACCACTTTGACCTGAATACGGAGGTTACTTTGACCGCTATCCCGAAACCAAGCTATTACTTCGTTTACTGGATAGGCGATGTTAGTGACCCAACGGCAAACAGCACCATCGTATATCTGGACGCACCGAAAATCGTTATTGCCGTCTTTGAACGGTCTGAATATGAGTTTACGCTTGAGGAAAAGAAGTTACAGAATACGCTTGGCGGCGGCGGGCGTCGGTACGGAAGTGCCCCGGATTATAGCAAGCAAGGCTATTCAGGAGGTGGTGGTAAGAGACCGAGCAAGCCTGATATACCGCCAGGGCCGGGGCCAGGGCCGGGACCACCAGGGCCGGAACCATTACCAGATGAGTTTCCAATTCCAGCTCACGCGCCGGAGCCGGCAACGCTGTTACTGTTAGGCTTGGGCGGTTTGCTATTCGTCAGACGCAGGACAAAAAGATGAACTTGACTATTATAAAATAGCAAAAATGGCTATAGTTCACCTGAAGCTGTTTTTGCCTTTGTGTTAAAAATAACAGTATAAACAAGTAAATATAATATTAACGAGGAAATAGGATGAGCAGTGTCAGAATGAAAAAGCTGATTTTAGTCTTCATAATATGGCTATTTATAGTCGTCCCTTGCCGCGCAGAGACACCCATCGTTGAATTGGAAACCAACTTTGGCGATATTGTAATTGAACTTTTTGATGCCAACGCTCCGGTAACGGTGGCAAACTTCCTCGGCTATGTAAAATCGGGCTTCTATGATGGCCTAATCTTTCACCGTGTAATCAGTGACTTCGTGATACAGGGCGGCGGCTATGATACAGACCTGAACAAGCCGGATCCATGCGACCCCATAATCAACGAAAGCAATAATGGACTGAGTAATCTTCGCGGCACCATCGCAATGGCAAGAACATCAGAACCGAACTCCGCTACTTCTAATTTCTACATAAACGTTGTGGACAATAATCACTTGGATTATAACGACGTCAATAATGTGGGATACTGTGTCTTTGGGCAGGTCATAAGCGATATGAATGTCATAGATAGGATTGCCCATTTGCCCACCGAGGACAATGTAACAATACCTGACGGCAACACCTTGGATGATGTCCCACGACCGCCAGGGCCGGTTATTATATACAATGCTAAAATCCTCGGCGACCTCGATGAGGATTCTGATGTGGATTTAAAAGACTACAGCATCTTTGCAAGCCAATGGCTGGACAGTGGCAACTCCGACCTGTTCAAGGTTACCGCCTCAGACGCCAACACAGGCGACTGGTTTGGCTTTTCCGTCGCTGTCGATGCCAATTATGCCATTGTGGCGGCGCCTAGAGATGATAGCTATAAAGGTGCCGCATATATCTTCAAATACAATGATGGAAACTGGACACAGCAGGCCAGGCTGACCGCCGACGATGGTGCAGCCGGAGACTACTTTGGTAGCGCCGTTTCTATCAGTGCCAACCACGCAATTGTTGGAGCCGCTTATGATAATGACGCCGCTGGTTCTGCATATATCTTCGAATGTAATGACGGAATCTGGACCCAGCAGGCAAAGCTGACCGCATCAGACGGCGATGACGGAGACTTGTTCGGGCATTCTGTTTCTATCAGCGGTGACTGTGCTATCGTAGGGGCCCGGCTTAATGATACAGCGGGAACAAACGCCGGCTCAGCTTACATATTCTACCGCCACGAAGGCGGCACAAACAATTGGGGCCAGCAGTTCGAACTGACCGCCGATGATGCCTCGACACATGACAGGTTCGGCTGGTCCGTTGCTATCAACGGAGAATATGTTATCGTAGGAGCGATTGGAGATGACCCCAATGGGGACTACAGCGGCTCGGCCTACATATTCAAGTTTAATAGCCCTCAGATAAAGCTGACCGCCTCCGACGGGGCGCTTTTAGACAAGTTTGGCTGGTCGGTTGCTATCGATGGCCGCTATGCGATTGTAGGGGCGCACCTGAATGATGAAAATGGTACCGACGCCGGTGCTGCATATATATTTGCCCCTAACGACCTCGACCCCAACAATTGGGACCAACAAACCAAGCTGACCGCCTCTGACACTGCAGAAGATGATCATGATCATTTTGGCTATTCGGTTGCTATCGGCGCAGGCCGAGCCCTCGTGGGCGCTTATGGAAATGATGAAGGTGGCAGCAACGCCGGTGCTGCATACATATTTGCCCCTAATGATATCAATCCTGACAATTGGAACCAGCAGGCAAAGCTGACTGCCTCCGACGCCGCAGCTAATGATTACTTTGGATGCTCTGTTGCTATCGGCACTGGCCGCCGTGCCGTTGTCGGAGCATATGGTAATGATGACGATGGCAGCGAGTCCGGCTCGGCATATATACTTAATTTATGCCCTGATGCTGACCTCAACGGGAATTGCAGCGTAACCTTGGATGACTTGGCCATCTTTACGAACAATTGGCTTTTGCAATAAGTAACGTTTGCGAAAGAAGCAGCTATTGCATTTATCCCCCCATTTTCTTTAGCGCTTGCCATAACAACGCTAAAGAGATAAAGCCGGAAGGGGAATTCACCTTCCGGCTTTTTATATAGTTTCAGTGCATTGTATCAACTTTTATAAGAGACAATCCACCGCAACAATGCTACTCTGCGAAGCAGCGCTTCGCTGCGTAGCACGAGTTATGATTTTCTAAACACCGCCACAACGTTTTCGACCTCGACTACGAACAGACGATTATCGCCCTCGAAATCAACCGGTATGGCACCTTTGGGATTGAACAGCACCCTGTCATACTGACGCAGTGGTATATCTGGTGAGTTTTCGACCTCAGCAGAGATCGTTACGATTCGCCCTGTTATCGTGGGGATTTCTATATTGTCCGGCAGCTTGATTCCGCCTTTGGTTTCTTTCTTGTCCTCATCTTTGCGAATCAGGACGCGTTTGCCTATCGGCTCAACCGTCTCAAGCGGCTTTACTTCGATTTGGTCTTTTTCTGCCATTTTGCATTATTCCCCGTAAAGCAAGTCCTTTCAAATGCCACAATCCTCGCCTCTACCCGGAGATACGCTTCACGAGATACACCTATTATACCAACTAAAAACCAATTTTACAAATTTTTGATTTCGTAGCTTGTTGAGACGCATAAAAAGCCGGTTTTTGTCATTTTGATTTTCGAATTTTGGCTCTTGATTCTCTCCTCCCCAGGATTCGGTCGGCTTCCTCCCACGTTTTAGGCGGCCATACTCCTTCTGCCTGCAATTTTTTCAGGTTCTCCAATTGCTTAATGCTGATGATGGTTCGACATTTTGGAAATCTGTTGCAGCCTAGGAAAGGCCCTCTTTTGCTCTCTCGCACTACCAACTCGCCGCCCTCGCACTTGTAACACTTTATACCCGTTGGCTCAGGTGATTTTCTCGGCGGCAGAGTGTTGCCTTGCTTATCCACTTTAAGAGTCGTCTTGCACTTTGGATAATCGCTGCAGCCCAAAAATGGGCCGAAGCGACCACGCTTATAAACCATCGCCTTGCCGCAGACCGGGCATTTATGACCGCTTATCTTTTTTTCAATCATCTCCCCATCCCTATCGCAGGGGCAGGCAAATTTGCATTTCGGGTAGCCTGAACAGCTCAAAAACCTCCCATTCTTACCGAATCTATAAACCAGCAGCTTCCCGCACCGGGGGCACTTATATTTGCTGGGTACGACCTCCGCTTTGGCATGTTTCATTTCCGCCACCGCTGTCTCGAGGTTCTGCTTAAATGGGCCATAAAACCCTTTCAAAACACCAAGCCAGTCGAGGTGCTGTTCTTCAATTTTGTCTAATTGCTCTTCCATATACCGCGTAAAGGCGATATCCATTATTCTCGGAAAGTACTCGTTGAGCTTGTCGGTAACCACCTCACCAAGGTCGGTGGCGAAGAATTTTTTCTCTGTTTGCTCGACGTAACCTCTCTCCTGAAT
>CAZTWR010000088.1:0-7398 GCA_964618055.1 uncultured Pirellulales bacterium
AGAGAGGGTTCCATGTTTATTATCATCTCGATGTACAAAACATAGCTCGCATACATAAGGCCATCAGCGAGCTATTCAAGTAGGACGGAGATTAGAAAGGGGATTTTGTACAAGCATATTAGTATATGCGTATATACTGATGGAGTGCTTTAAGAACGAGGGATTTAAGAAGGGGGATTTCAAAATGGGTGGTTTGGGGTTTTGTTTTTTCAGTTTGACAATTGCAACAATACTATATAAGTATATGCATATATGCTTATGTACCGCTGTTTGGCAGCGATATCAGGTTGTGCTAAAGTTGAGTCAAAATTGTGTTAAATATGGAGGCGAACGGTTATGATTAATGCAGAAAAGCTGGCAGGGGTATTTAAATTGTTTTCGGTTGAGGCGAGGGTGCGCATTGTGCAGGTTCTTAAGCGGCGAGCGATGTGTGTTACTGAGCTGATGTCGCAACTGGGTATGACACAATCGGCAACTTCTCAGCATCTTCGAGTTCTGAAAGACGCACGTATTGTAAAATTTCAGAAGAGAGGGTTCCATGTTTATTATCATCTCGATGTACAAAACATAGCTCGCATACACAAGGCCACCAGCGGGCTATTCGAGTAGGACGGAGATTAGAAATGGGATTTTGTACAAACATATTAGTATATGCGTATATACTGATGGAGTGCTTTAAGAATCATGGCTTTTTTAGTGAGGGCTTTAAGGAGCATGTTTTTTTAGTGAGGGATTTGAGAATCATGGTTTTTGAAAAAGAGAATTGAAGCGGTTTTTTTGGTGCGGGGGTTTGAGTTGGGGGGGTTTAGCCACAGAGAACACAGAAGGCGCAGAGGACAGATGACGGGTACTGGATACTCGATGCGAGATGCTCGATGCGCGTTTCGAGTGCGAAAGTGCACAAGGCATAAGAGCATAAGGCAAAAAGACTGGATCCCCGCCTACGACATGCGGGGACAAGAAATCCAAAACCAAAACTAAAAAGTTAAAAACCACGAGCAAAGTTATTTGTTGGGAATTTGGCGATTTTGGAGATTTCATTTAGCGGACAGCGTGCAGAAAAGAACTAAAAACTTAAAGCTGAAAGTGTAAAGCCATAGTGTAAAATTTAAAAGCTCGTGCTACGTCCCTTAGGGACTTCGCAGAGTAGCATTGGAAAGCTACAAACCAGATTTCTGAATTGACGGATTAAAAAATTTTGGGTAGTGTTAATCGCGGATAGCTAAGCCACAAGTTACACGGATTTCGCGGGGAAATATGGGGGCTATAAATACTTTCCTTTAACAAAATTTGAGGGTAAAATGGAGAGGCGGATGCTTGATACTCGATGCTGGATACTCGTTGCAAGTGCATAAGAGCGAAAGCGCGTAAGAACGTAAGGTAAAAGAGGTCCTTCGGCTCCCTCGACAGTGCTTGGGACAAGTTTGCTCAGGATTGCGCTTCGCTTCAGTTTTGGGTAGCGTGTGGTTTGAAAGTCATGAATAAGCTGCTGCAGTAAAAATATGGACTTACCTAATTTCCAAAATGCGAAAGAGTGGTGGCAGGCTTTTAAGACATGGCCTCCGCTGTATCGAATATTAGCAGGGATAATAATTATTGCTCTGGTCTACATTTTGGTCTTTCGTCCAAATCCCACCAACTTCTTTAAGAGAGAAACCACTAAGGTCTCAGAAACACCAATGTTTTCTGTTTTAAATCCAAATGTCAGAGTTGGTTCCGAGATTGTTATTATAGCGGAGAATAGTGCAGCCAACTTTGACAGGCCATTGAAAGTGGAATACGATGGAGTTGTTTTTTCTACGGGAGCTATTCCTTTTTCAGGAACTAAACGTCGCCAGCACTGGTATTTCCGCCTTTCCGATAAAGTGTTAACAGAAGAGATGTTGAAAGAAGGAACCCACGAACTCCGCTTTAGTTTTTTTGGTGATGATTTTTCTAATAGCTCAAAAAAAATAATAATCAGCAAAAAGACTCCTGCCCCGTTTATTGACCTTCCCAAGTTAGACACTTCGACCCTTGAGAAGGCTAAAGTTCAAACAATAGAGGTTCATACTGCGAGAGACTTTATTAAAGCAATCAACCCAAATACTGTTATTAAATTGGCAAAAGGAATTTACAATTTATCCATAGCTTCACAGGTTAAGAATAAATATGTAGAATGGGTCGATGCTTACGATGGACCCGAACCATTAATTCATAGCGTTTATAATCTTACTATTGTTGGGGAAACAGGCTCAAAAATTCTTATCGACCCAAAATACGCTTGGGTAATAAGCTTCCAAAACAGCAAGAATATTAAAATACAAAACGTTATAATCGGGCATAACGTTAGTGGTTTTTGCGAGGGAGGCGTGCTTTCTTTCATTAATTCCGAGGACGTCGAAATCAATAATTCAGTTTTGTTTGGTTGCGGTACAACAGGAATTCAAGTTGACAAAGTAGATCATTTAAAGTTTTCAAATTCAACTGTCAAAGATTGCACTTATAATTTGATAGGTATTTTTAATTCAACAAACATTGTTTTTGAGAACTCTACATTTGAGAATACCGGCCAGTACAATCTTATTTCTATTTCTGATTTTACCTACAATGTTAAATTCTCAAATTGCTTAATTAGAGGTGGCTGGACTGGGGATTATGAGCCGTACTTGATAAATATTGGGGAAAAAGCAGCGGACATTTATCTGGTTGATTCCAAAATTATTGGAAATAAAACTATGAAATTTGTCAATCAACTTGATAGGTTAACAATGCGGAATAATGTTTTTTTGGGCAACAGTTTTACTGACTTCTCAGATGATGAATTGAATCAGTATTTGCATAACGGTCTTCATAAGAGAATTGGCGAGAAATAAATGGGCGAAGCGGATAAAAACGAGCGGCGGTTTAGTCAGGAGCAGTATGAGCAAATTAGTCGTTAGTGAATGGTGATTAGTGAATAGTTTGGAACGCTCCGAGAATGGCAACTCTCGGTTAATGAACCCCCCAAGATAAACTTGGGGGCTAACCGAATAACCGAACCAAATAAATATTGTGTCATGTGCAATTTGCAGATATTATTCGATTATGGAAAAAAGATTAATCGGATATATGATAACGTGGACAACATACGGGACGTGGCTGCAGGGAGATAAGAGAGGATACGTAAAAAAGGGGCAGATACTCGAACCGTGTGAGAAACTTGAACGGGCCAACAAAGAGCGATTGAAGTCCAAGCCGATAAGGTTAAGTCGGCGACAAAAGATTATTGTTGAAAAGACGATAAGAGAAAAGGCAAAAGAGCTGGGGCAAAACATACCCGCTCTGGTAGTGTATTCGAACCATGTCCACGTTGTTGCGGAGACTACCGCTTTGTCGATAGAGAAAATAGTTGGGCATTATAAGAACGCTGCAAGAGTTGCACTACGGAAGGATGGATTTAAGGAAAGATTGTGGGCGAGGGGTTTTGATAAGCGGTTTTGTTTCAATCAGCAAGAATTACAGCAGAAAGTTAAATACATTGAGAGACATTAGAATCCGTGAAGAAAAGTAAATTCCACCCGAAAAAGAATAACCCCCAACGTAAAGTTGGGGGCTAACCTAACAAATTGGAAAATCTTGTAATTGGGGGTTGTTTAGTGTATTCTTATTGACACTGAGTAACACTGACTAAAACACGGATGGACACGGACTAAGTTAGACGTGGACTGGCACTGACTGAGACACGGATTAACACTGACTTTTAGAGAACTGGATTCCTGCTTCCGCAGGAATGACAGGCAGGACTGATGCAGACAAGGATTGTAAAACTGGACCCTTTAGAAATTGATTCGGCGGAAATTAAGAAAGCAGCACAATTGGTCGATGCAGGCGGACTCGCAGCTTTTCCTACTGAAACAGTTTATGGAATCGCCTGCAGGGTTGAAACTGCCTCTTTAGGTAAGCTCGATGACCTTAAAGGCAGGGGGCCTGATGGCTCGGCCACAGGTAAGCATTACACGTTACATATCGGTCAGAAAGCCGATGTCGAAAAGTACGTGCCAGCCGTCGGATTAAGGGCACAAAAGCTAATTAAAAACGGCTGGCCTGGGCCGTTGACTATAGTCTTCGAATTAGCCGAGCACGATATCGAAAAGCAGCAGAAAATCTTTGAAAAAGAGGTTTTCGTAAGATTGTATAGAGGTAATTCCATAGGCATTCGCTGCCCCGACAATCCAATAGCTGCGATGCTGCTGCAAAAAACGAAATATCCAGTGGTTGCACCGAGCGCAAATAAAACAGGTCAGCCGGCAGCAACGGATGCAAACCAAGTTCTCGCTCAGTTCTTAGGTCAGATAGACTTATTGCTGGATGGAGGGCCTTGTAAATACAAAAAAAGCAGCACAGTTGTGAAAATAGGTAAAAAGGGGCTGGAGATTTTAAGGGCCGGCGTATATTCCCAAGCAGAGCTGGAAGCAATGTCGGAGGTCAAATTCTTGCTCGTTTGCACCGGCAATACCTGCAGAAGCCCTATGGCTGAAGGAATGTTCCGTAAATACTGGGCAGAAAAATTACAATGCGAGGTTGACCATCTCGATAAAAAAGGTTATAAGGTATCTTCTGCCGGCGTGATGAATATGGCAGGTTCGCCGGCAAGTGCAGAAGCCATAGCAGCTTGTGCGGCTAAGGGAATCGATATAAAAGCTCATAAGAGCCAAATATTGACCCGAGAGCTTGTTGAAGAAAGTGACTTTATATTTGCAATGGCCCGAATGCACTGCGAGCGAGTTACTGCTCTTAGCCCTGAAGCTGCGAGTAAGTGTGTGTTATTAGCAGGGAATAGAGAAATTCCTGACCCGATAGGTCAGCCACAACAGGTTTTTAATGATTGTGCGGAATTGATAGAAGAAGCTGTAAGAGAAAGGATTAGTGAACTTTGGATATGAAAATAGCAGTTGGAAACGACCACCGTGGTTTTGAAGCCAAACAGCAAATCAAAAGCATAATTACTCAACTGGGCCACGAGTGTATTGATTTCGGCAGCACCGATAACAATCCGGTTGATTACCCGGACACTGCTTATCAGGCGGCGATGGCAGTATCGAAAAAACAAGCAGACAGAGCTATTTTGGCGTGTGGAACGGGGATAGGAATGAGTATAACCGCAAATAAAGTTAGGGGAATCAGGGCTGCTTTGTGCCATGATGAGCTGAGTGCTCGGATTTCACGCCATCATAATGACGCAAATGTGCTTTGTGTATCGGGCGAGTTACTCGGAGAGGTATTACTGCGAAAAATAGTGGAAGTCTGGCTGGATACGGAATTTAGCGGCGGAAGACACCAAAGAAGAAATGAGAAAATAGCAGCTATTGAAGAGGGTAAAGACCCGAGAGAAATAAAAAACAAAAAGAGGAAATAACCACAGAAAAAGTTTTTAGCTCTTTTAGTCGCCGAAGTAAAAACAATCTTCGCACCGACAAACCTGTAAAACCCGTCTGACAGATTGGGGGATTTGGGCAAGGGGGATAGAGCAAGATGCGCAAGTTTTTGAAAGAAACGTTCTGAAACGAGCGAAAATATTCAAAAAGTGATATAAAACGCTTGCACACAGAGTTAAATTATGGCGGTTATTAGTATAAGAAGCATGCTGATGACGACAGCAGTGAAAGTGATTTTTGACCATTTTGTGTATTTTGCGAAGCCGGGGTGCTGGTCTTCAAATTCGTAGTAATAGTCATCAAGGTCTGAGCCCTCTTTCGGGCGCAAACGCAACTTTACGTAAATGTGCGCAACGAGAGATATTACAAACAAAAAGCTGGCAATTATGCAAAGAATAGTATCCATAGGTCTTCACTGATTATAATACACCCTAAGAGTTAAAAAGTTAAATCTAAAACAGGAGAAATAGATGAGAACGGACTTTTGGCGGTAATGTTGGTAGCCAGGAGGAATAAAGAGGAAGGTTGACAGAATCGGGGGTAGGGCGTATAGTTGATTCGTTTTCTGAAAGAGTCTGGCGCAAATACTATTTTTCTCGGGGCGAAAGTTATGGATAACGAAAAAAAGAGAAGCTGGGAAAATCGGCTTGGGGGTGAGCCGGATGAGCTTGCGGTTAATTTTGTAGAGTCGTTGTCAGTGGATAAGCGGCTTTACAAATATGATATTGTCGGTTCGATTGCTCATGCGCAGATGCTGGCGGAGCAGAAGCTGATTACTAAAGAAGAATTTAAGCAGATTAAAGAGGGGCTTATCGAAATATCGCAGGCGATTGCAGAAGGGCGGTTCAAATTCGATAAAACATACGAAGATATTCATATGGCGATTGAAGCGGCTTTGATAAAGAAAATCGGCGAAGCTGGTAAGAAACTTCATACCGGTAGAAGTCGCAACGACCAGGTTGCTACTGATATTCGGCTCTGGATGCGAGACGAAATTGAGATACTGCAGGCGAAAATAACGCTGCTGCAAAAAGGGCTTGTTAAACTATCGAGTAAACATTCAGAAGATGTGATGCCGGGTTATACGCACCTTCAGCGTGCTCAGCCAATAGTTATTGCATCGTATCTGTTAAGTTTTGTGGAGCAGTTTGAGCGTGACTTTATTCGGCTAAAAAACTGCAGAGAGATGCTTAATATCTCTCCATTAGGTAGTGGGGCAATAGCCGGCTCGACACTGCCTATAGACAGAAAGAGCACGGCGAAACAGCTGGGTTTTGCGGACATCAGCTATAACAGTATTGATGCGGTCAGCGACAGGGATTTTTGTGCTGAATTTATTTTCGATTGTGCGCTTATTGCGATGCATCTATCCCGCTTAGCTGAAGATTGGATAATTTACTCGTCCGGCGAATTCGGATTTGTTCAGATTGGAGAGGACTATTGCACATCGTCGAGTATGATGCCACAAAAGCGTAATCCGGATGTCTTGGAATTGATTCGTGCAAAGACAGGGAGCGTTTATGGTTCACTGGTAGCTATGCTGACAATTTTGAAGGGTCAGCCATCGGGCTACAATCGCGATTTGCAAGAGGACAAGATTCATATTTTTACTGTGAGTGATACGGTCAGGGCTTTGCTGGATGTGGCGTGTGCGGTTGTTTCACATTCGAAGTTTAATACCAAGAAAATCTCGGCAGGGTTAGAAGAAGGGTTTTTGGATGCTACTGCATTGGCTGAGTACTTGGTCGGAAAAGGCGTTGCTTTCCGGGAAGCGCACGGCATTGTCGGCACATTAGTTGCTTACTGTGAGAAGGAAAACAAGAAGTTAGCTGAGCTTGTTCTGGATGAATTTAAGCAGCACTGCGGCGCAATCGCGAGGGATGTGTATGAGTATCTCGGTGCAGGTAAAGTTGTGAGTAAATACGTTACGGAGGGTGCGGCCGGTCCGAAGCAGGCAAAAGAGCAAATTGCGTATTGGAATAAACAGTTGGCAGAGCGATGA
>CAZTWR010000089.1:0-7387 GCA_964618055.1 uncultured Pirellulales bacterium
CGATTGTTTTTGCGGTCATCCAATACTGAAACGCCCGGCGCGGTGCTCAAGAGGTCCCTGACCTGGTCGGGGGTGATAGGGTCTGTAAACTCAAGGTTGATACTCTCACAGTGGGCGCGCAAGACGGGTATGCGAATACAGGTGCAGGTAATTGCAATATCAGGACAGTCAAAAATCTTTCTGGTCTCATTGACCATTTTCATTTCTTCCTGATTGTATCCGTTAGGCCCGAGGGCGGAATTATGGCTAAAGCAGTTAAACGCTATCTGATATGGAAAGGCCTTGCAGGTTGGCTTTTTGCCATTAAGAATTTCGCGACTTTGTTTTTCCAGTTCGAGCATCGCCTGCATACCGGCTCCGCTGGCAGCCTGATAGGTGCTGACGACCATCCTTTTGACGGGATTTGCCTTGTGCAGTGGCCAGACGGGGACGATGCCGATAATCGTTGAGCAGTTCGGGTTTGCGATGATACCTTTGTGCTCTTTTATTTTCTCAGGATTTATTTCTGGGATTACCAGCGGTACTTCCGGGTCCGTTCTAAAGGCGGAAGAATTATCGACCACAACCGCCCCGGCCTGGGCTGCTGCGGGAGCAAATTCTTTGCTTCGGGCGCCGCCGGCGCTGAACAGAGCAATATCGATACGGTCGAAGCTACCTTTGGTTAATTGCTCGATGATGTATTCTTTGCCTTTGAATTCGATTTCCTTACCGGCTGAGCGGCTGCTTGCAAGGACTTTTAGAGAATCAAAGGGGAACTCGCGCTGCTGGAGGATTTTTAGAAATTCCCGCCCGACTGCCCCGGTTACTCCTGCAATTGCCAAATTACAAGCCATATTTTTGAGCTCCTAAGATATTTCTCAAACATAACAAGGGGCAGCCAAGGTAAAGGACTGCCCGAAAAAGATCTAAAATTTACACGGGGGATTATAGCATTTTTGTTATTACAATGCAATAGCCGTTGACTAATATATACTATTTATTCTGCTACTGGTTCGGTGGCTGTTTTTTGCCAGATTTCGGCCATTGCGGAGGCGGTAATAATGCAAATAAAGACAAAAACAGCAGCAGGCATCGCGGCTTTTTCTCCGAAATGCTCAAGAGCCAGAGCTGTTCCTAATCCGGCATTTTGCATTCCAATCTCGATGGCCAGGGCTCGTTTTCTGCTGCGGGCCATCCGGAAGATAATCCCTACCCCGAAACCAGCTAACATTCCATAAACGTTTAATATTACAACTGCTGCAAGAATCAGGCCTGTTACCTTCGGCAAATAGTCTTTATTGAGAGCTATAACCAGTGAGCAGATAAATATTATAAAGGTTACCGATATGGCGGGGAAAATCGGCAAAAGTTTCTCTAATTTTTCTCTGAAAAAATGCCTGATGCCAAAGCCGACAAACAAGGGCAAAATGACCATATAAATCACATCGATAACCATACCGACAAAAGGGATATCCAGTTGCGAGCGGGCTAAAAGGAAAGTCAGGCCCGGTGTTAATAAAGGGCAGAGCAGAGTAGATACGGTTGTCAGCGAGACCGAGTAAGCGGCATCGGCTTTTGCGATATAGCTCATAACGTTACTTGCCATTGCTCCGGGGGCTGAGCCGGTCAATATCAGGCCGACCGCAATCTCTGGCGGGAAGGCGAAAACTCTGGCGAGGACGAAAGCTCCCAGAGGCATAATAGTAAACTGTGCGGATGAGCCGATAAATACAATAAGCGGTTTTTTAGCAATTCGTTTAAAATCCTCCAGTTGTAATACTGCCCCGATACCAAACATTGTCAGGGCGAAGAAGTGCTTGTTATAGTCCTTCAAAGCAGCGAACGGTTCGGGAAAGAAATAAGCCACCACTGCAAATAAAATAACCCAAACGGCAAAATACTTTGTATAAAAAGATAATATCTTCTTAAACATAACGGGTGAGTTTAACGTTGTGTTCTGAGTGTGACAATATATTTATCTTCCTTCGCTCTTTGGACGGGTTTTGCGGGGCGATGCGCCTGTCAAAACGAAAGCCCCCCTGCTTTCTTGCGAAAGTAAGAAGAGGGCTGAGGTGTTTAAAGAAAAACTTTAAGGTATAATCTATTCTTCAGGCAGTTTTAGCACAATGAGCAGGCGGAAACGTCCGTCGTTGATTAATAACAGCACTTTTCCTGCTTCGGCGGCCTTTCCTATAGCCTGGTCAAAGTCTCTTGTGTTTCTGACCGGCTTTTGGTCAACTTCCATAATCAGCATTCCGGGTTTAATACCTTTTCTTGCGGCTTCTGAGCCGGGCTCGACGTGGGTTACTATGACACCTTCCTGGTCTTCATAGCCATAGCGTTCGGCCAAATCGTCGGTGAGGTTTTGGACGGTAAGGCCTAATTGCTCTATTGCCTTTAATGGGATTTTGGCGGTTTTAAGCTCTGTGGAGCTTTCACCAAGTTCGGCATTAAGAGTTTTTCGTTTACCATTGCGGACAACGACAATTTCTACCTTGGTGCCGGGTTTTAGCATTGCGACGCGACTGCGAAACTCATTGACTTTTTCAACCTTCTCACCGTTGAATTCGACGACGACATCGTATCGCTTCATTCCGGCTTTCTCGGCTGCGGAACCTTCAATAACCTCGGCGATAGCAACGCCTTTGGTGTCTTGGAGGCCTAACGATTCGGCGAGGTCGGCGTCAAGGTCGCGGATAATAACACCCAAGGCGCCATATACAATTTTTCCACCTTCAATTAGCTGGCCATAAATGAATTTGGCCATATTGATAGGGATTGCAAAGCCGATACCTATATTGCCGCGGTAAGCGAGATGGCCAGTAACAATGGCGGTGTTAATCCCAACTACCTTTCCATCAAGATTGATTAGAGGTCCTCCGGAATTGCCTGGGTTTATGGCGGCATCGGTCTGGATGAAATCTTCATACTCAGCAAGACGGAAACCGCTTCGGCCTTTTGCACTTACGATGCCAGCAGTGACGGTGTGACTTAATCCAAAGGGATTTCCAATAGCGATAACCCATTCACCGACTTCGAGTGTGTCGGAGTCAGCCAATTCGAGAATGGGCAGGTTATCGGCGTCGATTTTTATGACGGCAACCTCGGTGTCGGGGTCTGAGCCGATGACTTTTGCTTCAAATTCCCTTCCGTCCGCAAGCTTGACCTTAACATCTTCTGCTTCGCCGACAAGATGATTGTTTGTCAGGATGTGGCCATCGGCCGAGACAATAAAGCCGGAGCCTTGGACGGCTCGGTGAGATTTCCGCTGTGGAGAGCGTCTGTAAGGGAAAGGACGGCCAAAGAAACGTTCGAAGAAATCGTCATCAAAGGGGTCGCCAAACGGCCAGTTGGGCATTGTTGAGTATTTCTGCGAGACGGTTTGGTCGGCCTTGATTCCCACTACAGCCGGCGAGGCCTTTTCGGAGATTTTGGCGAAGGCTTTGCCCATCTGGCGCAGGATATCAACACTGCTTGTATCCTGTGCAGGGGCTGGCAGCGGGGCGATGAAGAGTAAAAGTATTAAAAAAGCTGAAATTATATGATGGTGTGATAAGAATTTATTCTGTTTGAAATTAACGGTCTGCATTGCGGCCTCCTAATTCTTTATAGCACTTAAGATTTTAACCAAAGCCAATAATTTGACGGCGATAAAAAGTATTTTAGACGAATTTTATACGATTTTATTGCCGATAAGTTCACGCCATTATCTTTATTTCGTCTAAATACGGCTGAATACTTAATAAGCTTCAACGATAATGTTAACCAATTTCCTCGTTGAGCCAGCCGAGGAGCTCTTTCAGGTCTTCGAGGGTAATATCACCCATATGAGCGATGCGGAAGGACTCTTGCTTGAGCTTGCCGTAGCCGTTTCCGAAAACGGTATTGTGTTTTTCCTGGAGGGTGTTAATCAGTTCAGCTACGTTGATACCCCTGGTATTTTTGACCGCTGTGAGTGTATTGGAGGCGTATTTTTCCTCGCAGAAGAGGTCGAAATTTTCCTTTGCCCAGCTTCTGACAAATTCGCCCATTTTTTTGTGGCGTTGCCAGACATTCTCCATACCTTCATCTAACAGCTTTTTACATTGGTAATTCAAGGCCATAATATGGGGGATATTCGGTGTAGTAGGGGTCTGATTTTTTTCAGCCGATTTTGCGAAAAGCTGGAAGTCGAAGTAATAGCCGCGGTGAGGGACTTTTTTGCTTTTTTCCAGCGCCCGAGTGCTGACCGCAGCTACAGCGAGTCCCGGCGGGATAGCAAAGGCCTTCTGAACCGAAGCAAAAGCTACGTCCCAGCCAAGCTCATCGAAATGTAAAGGAAGACCCACCATTGCACTGACCGCATCCACAAAGACAAGAACATCCGGATATTTTTCCTTCATCATTTTGCTAACTTCGTAGAGTGGATTTGTCAGGCCGGTGCTTGTCTCGTTATGCATAAGCGTGACAGCAGTGTATTTACCCGTTGCGAGTTTTTCGTCGATCATTTCCGGCAAAATGGGTTTGCCCCAATCAACCTTTATTTCATCTACGTTTCTGCCACAGCTTCTGGCTACATCAGCCCATTTATCGCTAAAGGCACCGCAGCAAGTGCACAGAATGGTCTCGTCAAAATCCACGCAGTTACGAATAGCTGCCTCCCAAATTCCGGAAGCAGAGGACGTTGACAGAAAAATGTTCTGGTCGGTGAAGAGGATTTTTTTGAGCATATCGGTCGTCTCGGAATGCAATTGGGCATACTCTTTACCACGATGTCCCAATGTCGGGCGTGCGAGTTGTTGCAAAACGTCTTCATTGACCTTTACCGGGCCGGGGATAAATAATCTCGGTGGATTCTTCCAATCTATCATACATAATCTCCCATAAAAACTACAATTTGTTAATAACCATGCCTGAGTACATTTTCGGATAAAAGTAGGTTGATTTCTGTGGCATTCTTTCGCCGGCATCGGTGACCATTTTTAATTGCTCCATTTTTACGGGGTTCAGGAAGAAAGCTACTTGCCTCTGCCCCTTGTCAACCTTGGCAATTAATTCATTAATCACATCGCCGTTATCTTTTATATACTCAACGTTACTACCACTTGCAAGTCGTTCGTCGTCGATACCTAATGGTTTTTCGAGAATCAACTTGTGCAGTACGGAGACATCGAGTTCTCTCCAGGCTCTACTTTTATTCGGGTTGACAGAATCCATTATCTGCTTTTCTTTTAGAACAGCCACATAAAAGGCGTTGTTACCACCGTAAATTCCAAATGCATTTTTGAGCTTATCGTGCTCAGCCCTCATTTGTGCAAGCATTTTTTGCCTTGCTTCGATTTTCATAACATCTGAATCAAAGGAGTGTTGTGTGATTTCGAAATTCTCCTTGAGTACTGCGATTAGCTTTTCAATGCTAAAGTTATCGAGATTGTCAACAAGACGGTGAGTAGCTAAAATGACCAGCCCCTCGTGGTGGGTGTTGACGAAAGCAATCATTTGGTAACCGGCGGCGGGATTTGCGTTTTCTTTGGAGTAAGCCAGGGCCGTTTCATAACGATGGTGACCATCGGCTATAATGCAGCTTTTATCGAGCATTATTTTGGCGATTGCGTCGATGTCTTCTTTAGTGGTTATTGTAAATATACGGTGTCGGACGTCCTGTTCATCAAGGAAATCTATAAGCGGTTTTTGGCTGGCGGCCTTTTCAATAGTCGTATCGGCCATTTTATTTTGGTCCTCGTAAAGCATAAAGACCAAGCCGAGGTCGGCGGAGGTCGCCCTTTTAAGATTGAGCCTATCGATTTTGGGTTCATCAAGGGTTTGTTCGTGAGGCCTGACCTGCCTAGGCGGGCCGAATTCTTCAAGTTTGGCCAAGGCAATGAAGCTGAAGCGTTGGAATTGAGTGCCGGTGAGCTGGAAATCCTGGATGTAAGCGTAGACAGCCTCAACCGGGTCCTGTTTTAAGACGCCTTTTTCTATCCAGGTATTAAGATAGTCGGCGGCTCTTGTGTATTGGTTGTTGTCGGCGTCATCGGAAGGAGTTGTTTTTCCTTTGATTATGCGTACGATATTGTATTGGCTTTTTTCATAGAGCTTTTGCTGCTGGGAGGCACTTATAACATCATAGGGGGGGGAAATACAGCTACCTACGTCGCCAACTACTCCTGTATCAAACCTAAATGCTTTGAACGGCTTAACTTCCATTTATCACTACCTTCAAATCCTCATATTATTTCGCATTAGTATTAAGCCCTAAATTTGCTTATTAAGATTACTAAGGTTTACGGAACTCGAAATCATACCGAGAAAAAAACAGTTTGTCAAAGGGGTGTTGGTAAATAAGCGAAATTATGGGGCGGATAACCGCTTTTGGAGAACGGGGCTTTGCCATCTGCAGAGACACAGGAAAAAATTTTGAGGAATTTTTTAATTTTTACCTTGACAAGAATGTTAAGTTTGTTTATTATGTTAATAAACTTACTTGACAAAGGATATTTGTAATGAAACTGACTACAAAAAGCGAATATTCGATACTGGCACTTATTTATGTGGCCCGAAATGAGAAAAAAGGTTTTATAAAAATAGAAGAAATCTGCTCAAAGTGTGATATTCCTGAGAAATACTTAGCGCTTTTATTCTCAATTCTGAGGCAGAATCGCTACATAAAGACTCGCAGAGGTGCCAGCGGCGGGTATAAACTGGCAAAGCCGGCATCGAAAATAAGTGTGGCAGAAATAATAAGACTGATGGATGGTGCCTTAGCACCGACGGAGTCAGTAAGCAAATACTTTTTCTCGTCTACTCCTTTGTCTAAGGAGAAACAGATAGAGAAGGTGTTCAAAGAGATACGGGATTATGTTGCGAGTAAGCTTGAGGTTTTAAAGCTTTCTGATTTGGTCTAAGGCGCTGTTAATCAATTGGTTCTTACGGAAAACCTGAAATTGAAAGGAGCCAGATATGTCACCACTATCAGAATCTACTGTTTTCTTCGATGAGAGCATTCTTGTCGCAGATAAGTGGGTCCTCGAACGGATAGCAAGTGCCGCCCGCCGCTTAGTTCCCTCCGATTCAGACCAGCATATCTTTATAAAGCTGGACCATTTCATGGACAGTCACCTTTTCTTCGTGGTTGTCCTTGGCTCTTCACCGGATGAACCGCAGTGTGTGTGGAAAGCCACCGTGATCGATGAGAATGCAGACCCTCGATTTGAAAAATTATCTATGGAGGAATAGACGAGATGTTAGAGTTATCACTTTGGATGATTGTCGCTATAGCTGTAATCGCTTTTTTGTGCGAATATATGGACTCCACACTGGGTATGGGATACGGTACGACCTTGACACCAGTGTTTTTGCTTATGGGTTTTTCGCCAATGCAAATTGTGCCGGCAATCCTATTATCCGAATTAATAAGCGGGCTGTTAGC
>CAZTWR010000090.1:0-7378 GCA_964618055.1 uncultured Pirellulales bacterium
CATTGGAAACAGTCGATTATATTACCGTTTTTGATGAGCCGGACCCTCTTAACCTAATCAAAAAAATAAAGCCTGATGTATTAGTGAAGGGACAGGATTGGGCACAGAAGGGCGTCGTAGGCGCCGAATTTGTTGAATCTTATGGCGGCAGGGTCGTTCTCGCGCCGCTCATTGAGGGCAAAAGCTCAACTGCAACAATCGAAAAAATCAAGGCATTGGAAAGACAGCTCTAATGGATGAGGACACAAGAAAGAAGATTATAGAAACGATAGAAGCACACAAGAAAGTGATTGCCGAACTTGAAGCCGGTGGCATTGAAACAATCGCAGCCGCCGCTGAGATAATAACAAGAGCGTTAAAGCAAAATGGTCATCTTTATATTTGTGGCAACGGCGGCTCAGCTGCAGATGCTCAACACATAGCAAGCGAACTCGTGGGCAGATTCGAACACGAACGCAAACCATTGCCGGTAGTTGCGCTGACAACCAATACATCAATAATAACTTCGATTTCCAATGATTACGGATATGAAAGCATATTTGCCAAGCAAGTTGAAGCGCTCGTTAAAGAAGGTGATGTCCTCTGGGCCATTTCGACCAGCGGTGCATCAGCAAACGTCATTGCCGCCGCTAAATTGGCAAAGAAAAAAGGTGCCACTGTGCTGGCCTTCACAGGCACCAATAATAGTAAACTCGAGCAGGTGGCTGACATCTGCTTTTGCGCCAATAGCAAATCAACAGCAAGAAGTCAGGAAATTCACCAGCTCGGCTTTCATATAATTTGCGGACTCGTAGAAGACAATTTTTGTAAATAGTTAAATTAATTATACCTGAAGATGTCTAATAAAGCGATATTCTTAGACCGCGATGATACTTTAATTGAAGATCTCGACTATATCAATCATCCCGACCAGGTAAAGCTGCTGGATGGTGTCGCTAAAGCACTTATCGAACTTAAAGCTATGGGGTATAAGCTAATTGTTGCCTCAAATCAATCCGGTGTTGCACGTGGAATTGTTTCTGAGCAGGCTCTCGGTAAAATCCACGACCGATTGAAACAGCTACTGGCCGAAAAAGGGGCACAGCTAGACCGGATTTACTATTGTCCCTATCACCCGGATGGCGTTATTACAAAGTACCGCAAAGAAAGCAACTGGCGAAAGCCAAATCCAGGAATGCTGCTGGCTGCCGCCGATGAGATGGACATCGACCTTAGCCAATCCTGGATGATCGGCAATAGCAGCCATGACGTGGAGGCCGGTTCGCAGGCTGGCTGCAAAACCATATTAACAAATCACCCTTCGCATTATAAACAACACAAGCTCGGCGAACTAAATCCAGACTATCGAGCTGTAAATATAAAGGAAGCGGTAAATATTATAAAAAAACATCACCGCTCATCCGGCAAAAAGCCTATTCAAAATCAGCCAGCCTCAAAACCCCTGTCTAAACCGGCATTAAAAACTACAGAAAAACCACATCAGCTACAGTCTGCAAAGCCCAAAACAGCCCCTACCGAGCAAAATATTTCCGGTAACAGTCGTGGGGACTCCTTACGAAGGACCGAACAGTTGCTTGACTGTATTCTGAAACAGCTTAAAAGTATGCGGAGGGAGAGCATGTTCGGTGAATTTTCCATAATGAGACTGATGGCTGGCATTGTGCAAATTATCGTTCTGCTTTGCCTATTGATAAGCATATGGCTCCTGATGAGCCCAACCAGGCAGGATAATGCGGTGCTAATTACGCTTGGATTTGCTATGGTTCTCCAAGTGATGGCGCTAACTTTTTACATAATGCACAGGCGAAAATAGCGATGCGTGAAATACATCTCGCGGAGCAAGATACGAGATATGAGATATTAGTCTGGCTTCCTTCTCCTATGGGCGATGCTGTCCTTTGTACACCGGCCTTGCGAGCCATTCGCCGGCATTTCAAATCCTCCAAAATCTCGCTTTTTGCTAATTCTGTCGTCCGCAAAATTTTGTCACCCAGCCGCTTTAACGATACGTGGCTTCAGCAGAAAAATAAAAATCTGTTTGCGACTGCAAAAATGCTCAAGGAACATAACTTTACCCATGCAGTCCTTTTCAAAAATTCTTTCGCCTCTGCCCTGGCGGTTTTCTTAGCAGGAATACCAATACGCATCGGCTATGCACGCGAAGGCCGTGGCCTTTTGCTTACCCATAAACTCTATCCACCCAAACTATCTGTTACCAAATTCAAACCTTCCTCTATGGTTGACTACTATCTTGCGATTTCTTCGTTGCTCGGCGCCAACACCACTGATGTAAGCCTCGAACTGCTTATCGACCCACAAGAGGACAAGAAACTGCGGACCAAATTCCCGGAAATTGCCGAATCCAAAGGGCCGGTTGTCGTTATTATTCCCGGCGGAGCATTTGGGCAGAGCAAATGCTGGCTCAGTAAAAGATTCGCACAAACAGCGGATTGGCTGATTTCTAATTATAATGCAACCGTTTTTGCCTCTGTGTCACCCGACCCTGCTGAAAAGCAAATTGCTAAAGAAATTTGCGATTCGAGCAAGTTTGAGCTTATCAACTTAGCAGAGAGGCCTATAAGCCTTGGCGAATTGAAATCACTTTTTTCCATTGCGGATTTGGTAATAAGCAACGATACGGGGCCACGACACATGGCTATAGCCCTGGGGTGTAAGGTTATCAGCTTGTTCGGCCCGAATGACCCAGCCTGGACAGAAACCGGTTACAAAAACGAAATTCAAATAATTGGCGATGCGCCTTGTGCTCCCTGCGCCAAGCCAATTTGCAAAGAAACCGAACATTTATGTATGCAGTCGATCACCGTAGAGACGGTCTGTAATGCCGCCAAAAAATTACTCGAAACTAATCAAAGACAATCAACCTCCAAAGCCGAGCAAAAATTTATAGAAATTTCAAACTTGTCCCGAGCAGTGCCGAGGGAATCATTCTTTTGCGACAAAGATTACAAACCCGGCCTTAGCAAATTGGGCTTAACCTCCATTGATGCTATTTTTTCTTTTAACGCCGCTCAAAATCTGGCCAAAGATAATCTGTCCAGGCATCGCAGCCGCTTACGATTCGAAATAGATTCGCCTCCAACTACACTGTTTTTGAAACGCTATGACTCACCGCCAATCTTGGTACAACTTAGAAACTGGCTCTCAGCTCGCAGGCACATAAGTTGCAGCCTCTTCGACTTTGAGCCGACGATTAAACTCACAGCCGTAGGTATAAATACACCGAAGGTTATTTCTTATGGCGAACAACGGGGTATACTTTTTGAGAAAAGAAGTTTTATAATCACCGAAAAAATCCCCGATGCCGAGTCCTTGGAGCAGAAATTGCCCGATTGTTTCAATGCCCCTGCTACCGTTGAAAATCTGAAACTACGAAGAAATTTCATCGCTCAATTAGCCGCCTTTGTAAAAAAATTCCACCAGACAAAATACCGTCATCGAGACCTTTACTTTTCCCATATATTCTACGATGACAATGGCCGGTTTTATCTGATAGACCTGGCGCGCACCTTCAAACCAGCCCTGCTTGCCGAACGATTTCGGATAAAAGATATTGCACAGCTTTATTACTCAGCTCAGGGCAGGTATTTTTCAAAGACGGACCGGTTACGTTTTTATCTTGGCTACACCGGCCACAGCAAGCTAACCAGGAAAGATAAGGTGTTTATCCATAAAGTAATAAATAAAACAAAGCGGATGGCACAACACAATATAAAGCATGGCAGAGCTGTCCCCTTTGCAAGCTGATCAGATTAGGAACTATGTCTGCGATAAAGAAGAAAATCGCACTAATAATAGAGCGGACAGATATCGCCCTCGGCGGAGCGGAACGTTCCGTCTTTGAACTGGCAACTGCACTGTCGGCACTTGGGCTTACAGTGAATATACTTGCTACAAAGGGGAAGACAAATGCCAAAAACATTCATATTTTATGTCAAAATACCTCCGGCAAGCGAGCTTGTTATTTTACATTCGCAAAAGTACTGAAAAAACATCTATCGGAAAATCACTATGATATAATTCACAGCGTATTACCCTTTGATTTTGCTGATGTGTATCAGCCGCGAGGAGGTAGTTTCGCCGAAGCCATTTTGCGTAATGCTGCCAGTTACCAAAGTAAATTCATCGAATCTTATAAAAGAATAACGGCTTTTGCCAATATTCGACGAACCATACTTTCGCGAGCCGAGAGAAGACTTTGCAAAGGTTCAAATGGGCCGGTAATTGTTGCACTTTCGAAGTATGTTGCCGAGCAGTTCAAAAAACACTATGGCGCCAGTGATGACCGCATAGTCGTTATACCTAACGGCATAAAAATAAATGAACGAATCGACACAGGCCAAGCCGATAAACTCCGTAGTCAAATACTCGTTCAACTGGGCCTCAAGGAAGCTGACAACCCCGTCTTTTTCTTATTCGTGGCAAACAATTTCAGACTGAAGGGACTTACCTGTTTGATAAAAGCAATGCAACTTGTATCGCGAAACAACACAGAACGAAAAGCTTATTTAATAGTGGCCGGTAACGGCAGAGTGCACAAATACCGCCAGCTCGCAAAAAAACTTAACGTCCATAAAAAAATCATCTTTTTAGGCCCTGTCCGACGCATTCAAAACGCCCTATCAATAACCGATGTAGCCGTCCTGCCTACTTTTTATGACCCGTCAAGCAGATATATTCTCGAAGCGATTGCAGCCGACAAGCCTGTGATAACAACGAAATTTAACGGTGCAACCGATTTATTTGTCAATGAGCGGCACGGCAAAGTAATCGATTGCGCAGAAAACATCCCCGCACTGGCACAAGCCATTAGCTACTTCACAGATACAAACAATATCCAGAAAGCATCACAAGTAATTGTTGCGGATAATCTCAAAGAAAAAATTTCCATCAACCGAGTTGCTAAACAGCTAATACCTGTTTATGAATCAATACTCGAAAAGCGAGGGCAATAATGAAATTTGTGATTTTGATTATTGGTGCGTATTTGCTCGGCTCAATTCCTTTTGGCCTGATAATTGCCAGAGCCCACGGCAAAGATTTACGCAGCATCGGTTCAGGCAATATCGGGGCAACGAATCTGTCGCGGGCGATTGGTAAAAAATGGGCTTATTTCTGCTTCTGTCTGGATGTCGCAAAGGGCCTGATACCGATGCTGGTTGCTACCAGCTTTATCTCCTCTCCACCGGTTGTTGCAGAGCTTTTCCTTGCTCTTGCTGCTGGCTGTGCAGCGGTTTTAGGCCATATTTCCCCGATATACGTAAAATTTAGAGGCGGCAAAGGCGTCGCTACCAGTTTCGGCGTAGCCCTCGGCCTTTGGCCCTACTACACAATTTGTGCCGCTGCCGCTTTTTTGATATGGGTGGTGGTTGTCTTATTATGGAGATATATCTCGCTGGCTTCCATCGCTGCCTCTGTTGCTTTTCCTCTTGTGTTGGTTGTAGTGATTGTCCTGACACCAAGCTGGAATTTTGCCAACTTATGGCCGTTACTTACTGCCGCTATCGCTATACCGATTATAGTGATTGTGCGCCACAGAGAAAACATAAAACGACTCATCGCAGGAACTGAAAGCAAAGTCTTTAGCAAATAGCCTACCGCATGCAACATCACCAGCATCTTTTATCGGTGCCTGTGATCTTATACAGCTGATGCCGGAATAAGGCAAAGCAATCTCAAAACAGAATCTCCCTTGTTCTTAAATTGGTGTTCCTTGTCCCCGGGGACAAATATCACATAATCCCTGCCAAACTGACATTCCTTCCCCTCATATACGAAGACCCCTTCCCCTTCAACCGCAAATACCTCGTGCTCATGCCGATGCTTGTGAAGCGGTGTATAACCGCCCGGCTTTATTTCAAACATCCGCATCGCAAAATTTTCCGCTCCATCATCCCTGGAAATAAGCCACTTTATCTCCGTATCCTTGGCCCCCTCTGCTTCTACCGATTGCTTAGTAATGTTGCTGCTTTTTTCTACCTTCATCTTTTTCCTTTTTATCTATTATGAAATACTCATCCAAGTTTCTTGGCGAGTATTTCGGAAACGACTTTTGGATTTGCCTGCCCCTTTGTTTTTTGCATAACCTGGCCTAACAAAAAGCCCATCGCTTTTTTGCTTTTCTTGCCGCCGCTTTTTACATCATCAACCGCCTTGGGATTTTCTGAAAGCACCTCTTCAACTATACCTTCCAATTCTCCCGCATCGCTTTTCTGAATGAGGTTATATTCTTTGGCAATTTGTTCAGGTGTTTTGCTCAAATCTGCAACACTTATAGCTGCTATCGCACTTGACGCACTAGCGCTAATATCCCCTATCACAATCATACCCGCCAATTCAGCGACTCGCTGTGGTGTAACCCCCAACTGAGCCACGCTACACCCTTTTTCATTAGCTAATCTTTGATAGTCCTGTGTTATAAGGTTACAAACTCGTTTAGGCTCACCACCTGCAGCAACCGCCTCCTCGAAAAACTCGGCTGTCGAGCGTTCAGCCGTCAAAACACCCGCATCGTAATCGTTTAATTTGTATTCCTGAACATAACGCATCTGCTTCTTTATAGGCAGCTCACACAATCGAGACTTGATATCTTCCAGCCATTGCTCTGTCAACTCAACCGGCACAAGGTCAGGTTCAGGGAAATATCTGTAATCGGGTGCTTCCTCCTTTTCTCTCTGCAGGATGGTTACTTCTTTGCTGTCATCCCACCCACGTGTGGTTTTATTACCTTCACTCATAACTTCGCCCGTCTCCAGAAACTCATCAAGTTGTCTTTGCACCTCATAATCCACACTTCTCTCCAGTGCCCGGAAGCTGTTCAGGTTTTTGACTTCCACTATAGGCGTTTTGTATTCTTTGCCGTCTTTGGTGATAGCCAGATTGATATTCGGCTCGAAGCGCATATGGCCTTTCTGCATATCCGCTTCGGAGACGCCCAGGAATCTGACCATTCGCTGCAGCTCCACTGCCAATGCTCTAACTTCCACGGCGCTGTTCATATCCGGCTTGGTAACAATCTCCAGTAACGGCGTACCCGCTCTGTTCAAATCGACCTGTGAAAAATTCGCCGCCGAGTGCAGATTTTTGCCTGCATCTTCTTCAAGGTGTGCTCTGATTATTCCAATCCTTTTGGTCTTTCCCGATTCCAGTGGTATTTCAATAAATCCGTTTTTGCTGAGCGGCAAATCATACTGGCTTATCTGATAATTCTTCGGCAAATCAGGATAGTAATAGCTCTTTCTGTCCCACTTGGTAAACTCGGCTACTTCACAATTAAGAGCAATCGCTACCAGTGCGGCGTATTCCACCGCCTGTTTGTTCATTACCGGCAAAACGCCGGGCATACCAAGGCAGACCGGAC
>CAZTWR010000091.1:0-7254 GCA_964618055.1 uncultured Pirellulales bacterium
GTCATATTTGCCATCGGCCTGGGCCTGATGCTTGGCGGCGTGTTCCGTGAAATTGCCAAGGTCCAGAACCAAATCAATCAGACAGCCGCTTCATAATGTTTATCAGTTTCGGGGACATTATCCGGATAGTGCTTTTTGCGCTGGGTGTATCTTGGTGCTGTAAGGTCATCGGGAGATGGCGAAAGGACATGGAAGAGCTGCGCGAAGTCGAGGAGACTGCTCGAAAGGCAGGTATAATTATCGTTTGGGCTGTCACAGTTGTAATTGCAATCGCGGTGGTGTGGTTCGCTTTCACAGTAATAGCCAGAATTATCTCAGGCCTTCCAGGCCTGAAAATCTTCTTCTGAACTCCTTCAATTAAACCATTGTAAACCCAGCCCTTTTGAATCCGCCTTCGCCATTCTACTTCGCTAAAGCTACGAAGAAACCAGCTATGGCGGACAAGATTGGGTTTGATTGGGTTTGTTTTGCCGGTGTTCTATGCGTGAGTTTATTTTCATAATCCTTTGTCGAATAGAAGCTTAAATTCATTTTGGTATATCGGAAATTGGGTTTGTTTTGCATAATTGGTTATTGGTGATTGATAACTGGTTACTGGTTAATTTGACTGGACCTGCTGGCCTGAAGACCTTGCCCTACGGGGCGGTTTGTCGTTTGCATTCTTGCAAACGGAAGCGTATTTTAACATATTTTCAGATAAAAGTCAATAAAAAATTAGCTCGATGCCGGAGGCTGCTTTAGTTGCTGTTGTTTCCGGAAGCCGCAATGAGGAGCATTAGTGTTACGCAGGGGCAAAGCCCCGAAGTAAATAGGAACAGGGGCTGAACCGGAGGACGCAACAGCAACTAGGACGAAAACGCTCATTTGAAAACGAGGTTGAAATCGTATGGGGGGGGATTTCACACTTTCCCATATTTAATAGCAACACTAAAATAATTCATGAGAGAGAAAAAAGTTAACTTTTGTTCTAGTTAGTGATATAGTAAAAGAGGTGAAATATGAAAAATCAAGGTTATTTAGCAGATTTGTTTAGTTCGGTTTCTGTAGTTGATAAAGACATTGTGAAAAGAAGGACTACCGAGGGTCTAAAACGACTTGATTTTAACCGTGACTTGAAATCAAAGGTATTGCCTCTATGCAGGCTAAAATATGGTGAAGTTTGGACTGACCCATTGAGAGGTCACAAAGTTGGTGTCCTAGATGCAACAAAAGAAGAAGATGTAAGGAAAATAATCGGTAGCAAAAAAACTAAATTAGTTGTAAACGACCCTCCTTATAACGTAGCTGTCGGAAACGCAAATACTGGCAATCTTTTTAAGGTACGTTTGGAAGAATATTTAAACTTTTCTAAGAAATGGGCGGGTAATGCAATTGATATTATGGACAACGATGCTAGTTTGTATATATGGTTAGGTGCTGATTATAAAGATAACTTCCAGCCTTTACCGGACTTCATTATCCTACTAAGGGAATTTAAAGAGTTGAAACCTAGAAATATAATTACGATGAGAAACCAGCGGGGATATGGGACACAGAAGAACTGGATGTGGGTAAGGCAGGAACTTCTTTATTATGTAAAGGGTAATCCACAATTCAACATAGCGGCAGAATATACAGATATACCTAAGATTTTAAGAGGTTATTACAAGGAGGTTAACGGTAAGATTACAGAAAATTTTGAACGAAGCAAATCCAAATACATAAGAGCCGGTAATGTGTGGGTTGATATTCAACAGGTATTTTATAGAATGGAGGAGAATGTTCCTGGCTGTTATGCTCAAAAACCGCTAAAAGCAATAGAGAGAATAATTACTTCAGGTAGCAACGAAAACGATTTAGTAGTAGATTTCTTTGCTCATTCTGGGACCACGCTAATAGCAGGAGAGAGATTAAAAAGGAAAGTTTATATATTTGACGTAGATCCCATATTTGCGGAAATAACTATCAGACGGTTAGAACGATTTAGGGAAAAAGGAAAAACTGGCTGGCAATGGAATAATCCTTTCCCTGAGTTAGACACAGATGATGACAGGGAACATAGATGGATTTAAAAGAACTGAAAGAATATCTTGACAAGTTCGCGACTGAGCTTGAGAGTAAGGATAAAACATTCTTAGAAGAGAAAGTAAAGGATTTGATATCCGTTTTTCCTTTTAATGAATATGAGTATATGCTTATATTTTTCCGGGATAAAGGTATTATTACATTTGAAGAATACGAAAAATTAAGGAAAGGCTACGTTAGCTCAAATAAATATCTTTCTCTTTTCGGAATTGCCCCTCGTGTATTTGGACAGATTTGGGGGGAAGAACATGTAAGAAGCATAAATAGCAGATTTAAGCAAGCCAATAAGAAATTAGACCCTGATTATAGTGGCCAATATGATATTTGGCTTGATGGAATTAAATTGGAAGTTAAGGCTTGCAGAGCAATAAACACTAAAAAAAGAGGCGACCTTGTTTCAAAGGCATTGTGTTATAATTCTAAAGCCCCCTTTTGGATGAACTTTCAGCAGTTAAAACCTGATGCCTGCGATGCCTTTGTTTTTATTGGTGTGTGGGTTGACCAGATAGTTTATTGGATTATGTCTAGCGAAGAAGTTAAAGAAAATAAATATTTAAGTCACCAACATAGAGGGGGAATAGAATACCAAATAGGGATAACTCATAAGAACTTATCAGATTTTGATATATATAAAGTGTCTCAATCTGAGATAGTCGATGCGATTGTTAGGAAATGTAAACAATAAATGAAAGTTGGCCACTTATTTTTCCCAGCCAAAACTTTTTAATTTTCCCATTTTAACTTCATACCGGCGACAAGCGGAGTAAAAATTCAATCAAAAGCGCGGGTAGCTGTTGCCCACAGGGCAAGCTGCCGCTACGAGGATGCACCTAAGGCATGCCCACAGGGTAAACTTCGCACAACAGCAAATCCCCGGCACGGGTCCGGGTAAACAAGTAAAAAAACAAGCAATCCTCGCGCCTGCACCCCAGGGTAAAACAGAAAAGAACCCCCCAACCACAAAAGACGGGTTGGGGGGCTAAACATTTTTGGCAGATTTGATTGAATTGCATCGTGAAATCCGCTACCATACCCTTTATATGGAAACTCTGAAATTATTACGCGATTATTTTCCAACGGCTGTTTTTACAGGCAAGTGCCTGGTCTTTATAAGCGAGGACTGGCGGGTCGAGCTTACCGAGCACAAAGACAGCGATTTCAGCAAGGCCGATGCCCAGCCTTCCGTTATACGGGTTAAAATCTTCAAGAAAGCGCTGGACGGAGATTTTATCCCCGGCCACTATGAGGATTTTCAGCTTTCATCATTGGGCGAACTTGCCGAGCAGATTGAAAAGTATGTGCAGATGGCAATTGGCGAAAACCTGCGAGAGGATATCGAATAATCAGCAGGTGAAACTCCACGGCTTTAGCCTGCTACGCGGGAGCATACCCTCCTTCGCCGTTGGCTTCGGAGGGTTACCCTTTTCGCATTGCCTACTCCGCCGAAGCGGTTTCGGCTGCGAAGGCGGGTAAAAATTTCTTCTGTGTATCTCTTCGAGCGTTTACAATCTAATCTATGGCTGATTTAACGATTGAGAGTATTGAGGGTGGTGTTGTTTTTTTGGCAAAGATTGTTCCGGGAAGCAGCCGGACTTGTATTTGCGGCATGTTCAGCGGGATGCTGAAAATCAAGATTTCCACTCCGCCGGAGAAGGGCAAAGCCAATCGGCATCTGCTTGAGTTTTTGGCAAAACAGCTCGGCGTGAAAAAAAACACCATTAGCATAATCTCCGGCCAAACTAAACCAATAAAGCAAGTGCAGATTTTGGGTATCTCGGCTGATACTCTGCTAAAGAAGCTGAACCTGAATAAACAGGATATACCGTTAGCTAATGACTGACAAATCGACCTTACTTTCACAAAACAAAATCGCGGACGAGACTTCGCTGAGATATATGCTGAATCTGGCGGCGCCGATGGTGGTGACGAACATATCGTTTACCATTATGCAGTTTGTTGACAGGTTTATGGTTTCACGTTTAGGGACGGAGGCATTGGCGGCGATTTTGCCGGCCGGTATTATCAGTTTCGTGCCTGCCTGCTTCGCAATAGGCGTGATGACAAGCGTTAATACGTTCGTCAGCCAAAGTTTAGGCAGAGGCCAAAAAAAAGACTGCTCAAACTACTGCTGGCAGGCAATATATATGGGATTGGCATATCTTTCGGTTACAGTGGCGATTATGTGGCCGGCGGCGCCGTGGATATTCAGGACACTGGGGCACGAGCCGGCAGTTGTCAATTTGGAAGTCATATATCTTCGGATTATGCTCTACGCTCAGTTTCTGGCGATATTTGTCTGGGCAAGCAGCCAGTTCTTTATGGGAGTTCATCGGCCGATTATTACGATGTATGCAGCGCTATTCGGGCAGGTGGTCAATATCACAGCGAATTACGTATTGATTTTCGGCAAGTTTGGATTTCCTGCGATGGGGGTCGCAGGCGCGGGATGGGGGACATTTATAGGGATAACCATCAGTGCCGGTATAGGGATGACAATGTTTTTGGGCGGCGAGATAAACTCAAACTTCGCAAGCAGGAGGACAATGAATGTCAGCCTGGCAAAGATGATAGACTTGCTGAAAGTAGGCTTTCCCGCCGGGTTCGGATTTTTTGTGAACATGGCATTCTGGGGGATAATCCTGTTCGGGCTGGTCGGCAGATTCGGCAAAGAGGCATTGGCTGCGACAAGCGCCGTATTTGCATGTATGAACGTTTCATTTATGCCGATTGTAGGGCTTGCGACCGCTTTGACCGCAGCAGTCGGCAAGTCAATCGGTGAGGGCAGGAAGGACGTGGCAATTAAGCAAACCGGTGTCTGCCTGCGAGTTGCCCTGTTTTATATGGGGCTGGTGGGGTTTTGCTTTTTTATATTCAGGAACGATTTAATGGCTTTCTGGTCCCCTGACGATAAAGAAGTAGTCAGTATAGGGACTAATATCTTTATTTTTGCGGCAATATTCCAGGTTTTCGACGCTATGCTGCTTACTTACTACGGTGCGCTGCGTGGGGCAGGTGATACTTTGTGGCTGGCGATTGTTGAGGCTTTGGGCGCAACGATTGTAATGGGATTGGGCGGTTTTTTTATGTTAAAGTTTTTCCCGCAGCTTGGCGCTCTGGGGCCGTGGATTGCCGCTACGGCTAAGATTATCATAGTGGCGTTGGCAGACCGCTGGAGATTTAAGAGCAACAGGTGGATGCAGATAGATTTGTTTAAGCGCCGGCCTGTTGGCGTGCCGGTCGAGGTTGAGGCGGTGATTGAGTAGCTTTGAGTTTTACTGAAGAACCGATGTCCTAGGGACTCCTTATGGAGAAAAAGATTTTATTGGTAATCGTTTGTGCTTTGTTTTTTACGGCTGCGGTATCCTTCAGCCGAGATGAACCCCTGGCCAATGCAGACAAGGAAGGGCTGTACTCGCGGTCAATCGAGCAGGTCCTGCGATTAGACGACGAAGAGGTCGATTTGGCTACAGCAGCATTGATTGTCTCGGAGCAGTGGAGTGATATCGTACACGGGCGGAGATATCTGGCAGAGCTGGATAATATGGCTTTTGAAATTCGCACAAGACTCAAAGAGAAAAGGCTGCTGGCGAACTATAAAGCAGTTGCGGTGATAAACGAGTATTTGTTCGATGAGTTGGGATTCGAGTCAGTTGCGGACACGAGTGACCCGAGTGATTTGTTTTTGCACTCGGTAATGGATAAAAAACGGGGGTATTGTCTGAGTCTTTCGATCCTTTATCTCTCGCTTGGTGAACGGCTTGGCCTGTCCTTGTATGGTGTGGTTGTGCCGGGTCACTTTTTCGCTAGATACGATGATGGGCAGGTGCGCTTTAATATTGAAACAACCAGCAAAGGTGGGTACGCCGATGACGAACATTATATAAATAAATTCAAGGTGCCGGAGGAGGACGACAGTATTTATATGGTAAACCTGAATAAAATTCAAACATTAGGTTGTTTTTTTAATAATCTGGGGAATACTTATAGTGAGACCGGTGATATAGAGCAGGCATTGCTGGCACTTGAGAGAGCCGTTGAGATAAACCCATCCCTGGCTGAGTCACATGTAAATTTAGGTAATATTTACCTTAAAAAGGATAGAATAGAGGACGCGATATACGAATACGAGGCAGCTTTGGAAATCAATCCAAGCAATGCCAAGACGTATAACAATCTTGGGAACGCATACACTAAACGAGGCTGGTTGAATGATGCGATTTCGCAATACACCCAATCGCTCAAACTGGACCCTAATTTCACAGCAGCATACAAAAATCTGGCAAATGCCTATCACAAAGGGGGAATGTTTGGGCAGGCACAATCAGCGTTGAAACAGGCAATTATTTTGGAACCGGAAGACGCCAGCTCTTACAGCCAATTAGGCGATGTTTACAACCAAATGGGTGATTATGAAAGGGCAATATTTCAATATAAGAAAGCCTTGAAGATAAAGGACGATTTTGCTGAGGCACATTATGGCTTGGCTCTTTGTTATAACAAATTGGGTTTGGTTGACGATGAGATTCGAGCATACAAAAAGGCTTTGGCTATCGAGCCTGATATGTTAGCTGCTTTGGCGAATTTAGGAAATGCATATTTTAAAAGGCAGAATTACGACGCAGCTATTGAACAGTATAAAAAAGCTGTTCGGATAAAGCCCAATAATGGTTCGATTTATTATAATCTCGGAGCGGCATATTCCAACAAGGGACAATATGAGCAGGCGGTGGCTGAGTACAGAAAAGCGGTTGAGATTGAACCGAAAATGGGCGATGCGCATAATGGACTGGCCTTTGCGTTTTATAAGTTGGAAAAATATGACCTGGCGTGGCACCACATAAAAGTAGCTGAGAAATTAGGCGTTGAGATTTCCAAAGAGTTGCTTACTGCCATTGAAGATGAATTGCGATAGAGAAGCCGTAATACGTTACTTTCTCCCTTAGGGACACCTTACGGCGCTACCTGCCGCCTATTTTATACTTCTTGATATTCGAATCTAAGAAACTCGCTCCCCAACCAATAAGCCTGCCGTTATCAAAAACAAGAGGTGTCAGTTCATCGTCTGTGATGGTGGCTGGATTGGCGGTATAAACTGCGTTTTTTATATCTGTGTAGTAATACAGCACCTCGAAGGTTTTCCCTTCTCCCTGCCGGGCTACGGCAGGCTCCGCCCTGACGAGCAAAATTTCA
>CAZTWR010000092.1:0-7189 GCA_964618055.1 uncultured Pirellulales bacterium
CCCCTTCTGCTTTTTGGACGAAATTGATGCAGCATTGGATGAGGCCAATAATGAGCGTTTCAATCTGCTGCTGCGGGAATTTCAGAAGGATTCGCAGTTCATAATAATTACTCACGCCAAGCGCACGATGAGTATTGCGGACGTGTTAGTTGGCATAACGATGCAGACACGAGGGGTGAGCAAAAAGATAAGTGTCAGGTTCGACCATATTGACGAGGAAACCGCTGCGGTGGCATAAGCGTATTTCGTATCTCGTATTGTGTACTGCGTTGGGTATTAGCGTATAGAGTTATGAAGAAGTGCCCATTTTGTGCGGAAGAAATTCAGGATGATGCAATAAAGTGCCGCTTCTGTGGGGAGTTTCTTGACAAATCCGATAAGCCAAACACGAAGTGGTATTTTTCCACGACTGTCGTTGTAGTTGCTCTGCTGTGCGTAGGTCCACTTGCCTTGTCGCTGGTATGGTTCAATCCGCGTTATAAAATAATTACCAAGGTCGTCGTTACAAGTTTGGTTATTGTCTTTACTTTTCTGGTTGGCTATTTCGCAATACTGGTGTACACTCGATTCCTTGAATCGATAAGTGAACTCGGGATTTATTAACGTACAGATTTTTTGAACACTCCCTATTTGCTTATTCTCTTATTGATAACGGTACTTCAGTATTTCGCAGTTGAAAATATTCTCTTTTATTAGTAAAGTTAACGTTTCTCTTTCGTAATTTGTGAAAGCTAACTATGGCAGAAAGACTCGATAAACACATCTTAAAGAATGGGATGGTTGTTCTGGGGGAGCCGATGGAGGCGGTAAAGTCGGTGGCGTTCGGCTTTATGCTGCCGGCAGGAGCAGCGCAACTGCCGGACGGCTGCTGCGGGGCTGGAACTGTTATTGCCGATTGGATTTTCAGAGGCGCAGGCAATAAAAACAACAAAGAGCTCAGTGATGCACTTGACGGTCTTGGGCTGCACCGCGCTAGCTCGGTCGGCAGCTCTCATATAACCATCGGGGCTGTCCTGGAAGCAGGGAACCTTGCCGAGGCAATAGAATTGTATGCCGATATAATACTGCGAGCCAGCCTGAAAGAAGACCAATTTGAATTGGCCAGGCAGTTGGCAATCGATAGGGTGCGTGCTTTAGATGATGACCCTCGGCAGAAAGTTATGCTAAAGTTGCGAAAGCAATTCTATCCGAGTCCTTTGGGACGCAGCGCTTTAGGCGAAATTGCAGAGTTAAAAACCCTTGCGGCTGAGAACACAAAACAAATCATAAAAAATAAATTCAATCTGTCGCAGACAATTTTTGCGGTTGCGGGCAAGTATGATTTCGATTCTATCTGCCGACAGATGGAAGATTTGTTTGTTATAAGTATTAAGCATCGTGAGACGAAAGATGAGGGACGAGGGATGAGAGACGATGGACGAACGAGGAGCAAATATTTACATATAGGTAATGAAGGGGCACAGGTGCATATCGGGCTGATGACCGAGACGGTTAAACCAGCCGATGAGGATTACTACAATGCCAGAGTTGCAGTATCAGTTCTTTCAGGTGGGATGAGCGCCAGATTATTTACAGAGGTAAGAGAAAAGCGGGGCCTTTGCTACGCTGTAGGAGCGCAATATCACGGCCTGAAAGAGGCGGCGGGGATAGCCTGCTATGCCGGCACAACGCCAGATAAGGCCCAGGAAACGCTGGATGTAATAGTCGGTGAGTTCAACCGACTCGGCGATGGAATCGGCGAAGAAGAAGTCGAACGGGCCAAAGTCGGGCTTAAAAGTGCACTGGTTCTGCAAAGCGAATCGTCCAGCAGCAGAGCCGCTGGCATTGGAGGCGATTACTATATGCTGGGCAGGGTCCGAAGCTTAGATGAAATTAAAAATAAAATCGAGGCAACCAGCGTCGAGTCAGTTCTGGGCTTTCTGAGAAACAACAGGTTCAAAGACTTTACGGTGGCCACAATAGGCCCAAAAGAAGTAAAAGTTAAGTAAAGCAAAATATGGAATTTAAGAAAAAGAAACTGGCGAATGGGCTGGCTGTTATCGGCGAGGTCAATAAATCCGCCAAGTCGGCGGCGGTTGGTTTTTTCGTCAAAACCGGCTCTCGTGATGAGACAAAGCAGATAAACGGGGTGTCACATTTCTTAGAACATATGCTATTCAAAGGTACTGAAAAGCTAAGTGCCATTGAGGTCAACGAGGCGTTCGACAAGACAGGGGCGCAGTTCAACGCCTTTACCAGTGAGGAAAATACTGTTTTTTACGCAGCCGTTTTGCCGGAATATTTAGTCGAGGTGACAGGATTATGGGCGGAGCTGATGAGGCCAGCGCTGAGAGATGAAGATTTCAATATCGAGAAAAATGTAATCAAAGAAGAAATTGCAATGTATGAGGACCTGCCGAACTACGACGTTATGGAAAGATGCAAGGGTCTGCACTTTGATAATCATCCCTGCGGCAACATCGTTCTGGGCAGTGAGGAAAGTATCGGCAATCTAACGGCTGAACAAATGCGAGACTATTTTACCAGGCGCTATGCGCCAAACAATATGGTTGCAGCCTTTGCAGGCAACTTCGATTGGGAGCAGATTTGCGGCATTGTGGAAAGTGGTTGCGAGAAGTGGCAAAAGCGGGCTGCCTCCAGAAAGCTGGAAGAAGCACCAGGCAGCAAAAAGAAAAAACGCGTTGAAAAATCAAATCTGTCTCGTGAGCATATATGCCTGATGTCCCCAGCGGTGCCGGCTCAGGACCCGAGGAGATTTGCTGCATCGCTCTTAGCAACTATCATCGGTGACGATGTTGGGTCGAGATTCTTCTGGGAGTTGGTTGACAAGGCACTGGCAGAAGCGGCAACGCTGCAATTTGGGGCTATGGATGGTACAGGAGCATTTTGCAGCTATATCCGCTGCAGCAGTGAGAACGTCAGCAAAGTGCTCGATACCGTTAAGAGTATTTTCGATAGTCTATCCAGAAGCGGCATAACCGAAGATGAAATGAAAACAGCGAAAAACAAGATATTGAGCGCTTTGGTAATAAAGAATGAGCTGCCGATGGGTCGACTGGTTGACCTTGGTGCTAACTGGATATATTTGGAACAGTATCGCACCATCGAAGACGACATTAACGCTATAAAAGCTGTTACCGTTGATGATGTTCATTCACTAATAGAGCAATTCAAGCCAGGCGATTTCACACAATTTTCAATAGGCCCTGTTCAAGCAAGCTAAGGGCCGATTGCTTACAATAGCTGGTTGTCTGCTGAGCGGACGGGGACGGGGGCGCCGCTGCAATTTATCCTTGATTAAGGACGGCAATTTTGTTAAACTAATAGAATGTTAGAGGAGGTTACAGAAGTGAGTAAGGCCGAAAGCAGCGAACAATTTGATACTGATATCCTGCAATGCAAGGTGGATATCCTCCGCGCGCGCGATGTAATACCGCCACACGACGACGCCACCCCAAAAAATCCAGCGACGCAAAACAACGCCATTAATGAAGATACAAGTCCGATACCAATAGAAGAAATACCCCCTACAGCCCCCCTGCCGAGGCCAGTGGTGAGCATAAACAAAAAAGAAGAGGCAGAGACACTGCAGGAAAAAAGCGAAATTCCGAGCTTTGACCTTGCTGAAGAGATTATGGCAGAGCAGCGAAAGATTACCGCAATAAGAAGAAAGGCACCCGGCAAAAAAACCGATAACATTGAACAGCCAACGTCAGCACTGTCAGAGCAAGAGAAGATAATCGCAGAGATTGTGGCAAGGGATATTGAAAGGCTGTGCGGGGGTGATTATTCAGCGAATAGCGAATAGCAGATGGCGGATATAAAAATGGCTATATGCTAAGAGAGATACCTATGGTTGATACCCTGAAGAGAATTTTGCTGAGATTTGGAATATCTACTAAAGGCGAGGCGATTATGTACGCTGTCGTCGGTGTAATTGTAATTATATTATTTGTGCTGATTCTAATGATTCTGAGAAGACGGAAGTTTAAGAAAGTTATCAACGTTAATCTTACGGATGATAAAGAAGGCGGCGATAAGGAGGCTGAAGACGATTACAAACCTATTACCAAGCGGATAAAGCAAGTTAAGAAAAAATACAAAAGCATCCTATTTGCTTCGATTGAGTCGGCAGCCCTACCTGTAACGATACCCGTTAATGTAGGTATTGGGTTGGCCAAAAGCAAGAAGCGATGTCTCCTTATAGACATTGACCTCAAGCGCGACGCTATTGCCAAGGTATTTGGTCTTGATGCAGAGCAAGGCGGTTTGCGCGCCAAGGCAGTTCAAACAGAATTTGAGAATCTGTGGGTATGGCCTGGACACAATTTTTCTCAGCAAAAACAGATGAATGTAACGGAAATAGTGGAAAAGGCCCTGGAGAGATTTGATTTTATACTAATAAACGCCCCTGCTCTGGTCAGCAGTCCCGACCGCAAACAAATCATATCGGCTGCTCCGGCTGCTTTTATCTGCACTAAAAATGCGTCCGAGATGAAGAAACTGACTGAGTTAATAAAGCCGTTGGATTGCACGATAATCGGCCATATCCATATCCCGGAATAGGGCCAATATTGCTATTTATCGCTCAGCCAGGTTGGGCCGTAATTTATATCAACCTTCAGGGGGACATCAAGTTTCAAAGCAGTGGTCATCTCCTGCCTAACCCACTTTGCGTGTTTTTCAGCCTCGTCGGCTGGCAGCTCGAAAACAAGCTCATCGTGGATTTGCAAAATTAGTTTTACCGGCAGAAGCTCAGCTTCGATTTTTCGCTGGATGTTTATCATAGCGACCTTTATTAAATCCGCGGCTGAACCCTGAATTACCGTGTTGATTGCCAGGCGCTGAGCCTGTGCACGTTTATTGGCATTTTTGCTGACCAGATTTGGGATTTTTCTGCGGCGGTGCAAAATAGTTTCGGAAAAGCCGGTGCGTTTAGCTGTATCAATACAGGAGTCCATAAATCTTCGGATTGAACTGTAGCGAGCGAAATAGTCATCGATGAACTTTTTCGCCTCTGCCTGGCTTATTCCTATTGAGCGTGACAGCCCAAACGCCCCCTGGCCGTAAATTATGCCGAAATTGACCGCTTTGCAGCGTGAGCGCATTTCGTCGGTTATGTCTTCGATAGGCACATTGTAAATCTGTGAAGCGACGAAGCGGTGAATGTCCTGGTCGGCGGCAAAAGCAGACATCAAAGCCCGGTCTTTTGAAAAATGCGCCAGCAAGCGCAGCTCGATTTGGGAATAGTCTGCGCTGAGGATACAACCGGTTTTGCTTTCTGAAACAAAGGCGGAGCGAATTTTGCTGCCAAGGTCGGTGCGGATAGGGATGTTTTGCAGATTGGGGTCGCTTGAACTGAGACGTCCCGTTGCGGTTATAGTCTGGTTGAATGAGGCGTGGACGCGGCCGGTGCGGGGATTAATCAACTGGCTTAGCTTATCAACGTAGGTATTCTGCAACTTGCTAAGCTGGCGGTACTGAAGAACCAGCTCAATAATGGGATGCTGGTCGGAAAGCTGTTCAAGGACGGCTGCATCGGTGCTTCGGCCGGCCTTTCCGATGCGGACGGATTCGAGATTTAGTCTGTCGAAAATAACCTCGGCAAGCTGCTTTGGCGAATCGATGTTGAAGGCCGAGCCAGCGTGTTCGTAAATCTGGTCGGTCAGTGTTCTCAGTGCAGCGGTAAGTTCACCGGACATTTTTTTCAGCAGCTTAGTATTGAGAGAAACGCCATTGTATTCCATAGCTGTCAGGACTGAAACCAAAGGCATTTCCACTTCTTCAAACAGTTTCCTTATCAGTGGGTCTTTTTCGAGGCGGCTTTTCAGATACACGTAAAGCTGAAAGGTTATGTCGGCATCCTCGGCGGCGTATTCGCAGGCGGCGGCGGTATCAACCATATCAAAGATGAGCTGATTTTTGCCTTTGCCGATGAGCGCTGAGATTGGAATGCAGCGATAATTTAAAAAATCAGCGGCCATACTATCTATTGAATGGCCCCTCAGGGACGGGTCGAGACAATAAGAGGCAACCATCGTATCAAAGTAAACTCCCTTCAGGGGCATTTTGGCATTTTTCAGAACAAGTAAATCATACTTTATGTTCTGACCGATTTTTTTGACGTTTTCGTCTGCCAGTACCGGTGCGAGTTTTCGACGGAGCATATCTGCATCGAGATGCTTTTGGCCCAGAGGGGCCCTTACAGGCAGGTAGTATGCTTTGTGCGGCTGCCAGGAAAAACTGATACCGACAAGGTCAGCTCGCATAGCATCAATGGATGTGGTTTCAGTGTCGATAGCAAATAATTTCTGCTTTTTTAGACTAACTAAAAACTTGTCGAATTTTTTCTGCGTGTCTATGAGTTGATAATCGTGACCGACTGTTTTTACAGAAGCGGGTTCGCCGAGTTTTTCTGTAGCCGATGAATCAGCGGTTTTTGCCGGCTGTTCGCCTGGATGGGTTTTCAAATCCAACTGCTTTAGAAGGCGACCGAAGCCAAGCTCGCTAAAGAGTGCGACAAGTTTTTCTTTATCGGGTTCTTTAAGTTTGTATTTTTGATAATCGATTTTAATCGGCGACTGGGTATTGATTACGACGAGCTTTTTGCTTAGATAGGCCTGTTCTTTAAATTTGCATAAGTTTTCTCCTCTTTTTCCTCCAATTTTATCAACGTTTTTATATAAATTATCGAGAGAGCCGAACTGCTGTATCAATTTGATTGCGTTCATTTCGCCGATTAGTGGTACGCCTGGGATGTTGTCAGAAGAATCACCCTGTAAGGCCAAAACATCGATAAAATGTTCAGGTTTAATTTTATATTTCTCGTAAAGCGTGTCGTCATCAAGAGTTTCGCCTTTTTTCATATCAAAGATGTAGATGTGGTCATCGACAAGCTGATACATATCCTTATCCTTAGCACAAATGTATGTGTCAATACCATCCATAGAGGCCTTCTTTGCAATTGTGCCGATTATGTCGTCGGCCTCAAAGCCATCAAGGCGAAGGACGGGAATTTTCATTGCCTCAAGAATCTGCTCAATTCGGTCTATCTGTATGGGCATATCGTCCGGCATTGGTGGTCGGTTAGCTTTGTACTGTGGATAGGTTTTACTTCTGAAAGTCGGGGCTTTGCTGTCCATCGCCACAACGAGCATATCCGGTTTTTGACGGTGAATGAGGCCGTAAA
>CAZTWR010000093.1:0-4628 GCA_964618055.1 uncultured Pirellulales bacterium
AGTCATAAGTTCGAACACGCGGTGAAGGCACAATTTGCCTGTCTTCGCCCTTAAAAGGCTTTTCGGTATAATCATTGAAAAAGAAGGTGACGTGGGCATATTTTTCTGTTTCGGCACAGCGAAATTGTTTCAGTCCCAGAGAACTCCAGTATGCGCCCAATATATTTTTCATTTTTGGCGGTTTCGCAAATGCCACCGGTGCAGGTATCGTTACATCATATTCGGTCATACATACGAAATATATATCGGGTTTAGTGGTTCTCGGGAACTCTTTGAAGCCCGGCTCAACAAATGCTCGCGAAATTTCACGAGGCCTGTCGCCGCGGAAATTAAAAAATACTACACCGTCACCGTCGTTGATAGTTGCTATTGGCTCGTTGTCTTCGTTTACAATGCAGGTCGGCTCAATGAATTCATCCGTTACATCTTTTTCATAGCTTTTAGCCACCGCCTCTGCCGCACTGGTGGCTTTGAGGCCTTTGCCTATCCTAATACATTCGAAAGCTTTTTGTACACGGTCCCACCGGCTGTCACGGTCCATCGCATAGAATCTACCCATAACGGTCGCAATTTTGCCCATGCCTATTTCTTTTGCTTTTTTTTCGATATCAGCTATATATCCTGCTCCGCTGTCCGGTGGTGAATCCCGCCCATCGGTAAAGGCGTGGATGAAAACATCTTTTATGTCATTGCTTTTTGCCAATTCGAGCAGGCCGTATAGGTGGTCCAATAGCGAGTGTACGCCAATGTTACTACAGAGGCCCATAACATGCATCTTGCTGTTATTATTTTTTATAAACTTGATTAGATTCTGAAACTCCTTGTTTTCAAAGAATGACCCCTCGCGAATGGCTCTGCTAATTCTTACGGATTCCTGCGGGACGATTCTTCCAGCCCCGATATTTTGATGTCCTACCTCGCTATTGCCCATGGTTCCATCGGGCAGGCCTACATCTTCACCTGCGGTATGAATAAGGCAGTTGGGGAATTCAGCCATTAGCATATCGTCTACAGGGGTGCTGGCGCGTTTGGCGGCGTTATATTCATCTTCAGCACTATTTGGGTTGTAACCCCAGCCGTCGCGGATAATCAGCATGAACGGTTTATTTTTCAAAATTGCTTTTGCCATAAAGAGCAACCTTTCAAATAAAGCAACAGAGACGAGGCATTACCTCGTCTGTATTTTAGAGCCTAACCGGCTTTGCATTTTGCGATTTGTCGCAAAATGGGGTCCTTTGAGTTAAGCAAGTATGATATAACGCCGCGTTAAATATGTCAAACATTTAGTAAAAACACTCAAAAACAAACAGTCTCTGTGCCGATAAAAGTTTTTGACGGCAGTAGTTACTATGGTATAATTTTGGTCGCCAATTAGAAATTATTTGTAGATGTTTTGGAGATGACAGCTGTTGCGCTATCCGGTGCCGGAAAGGAAAACATACATGTCCAATAGCAGGGATGCCCGCCTTATAATCAGGTCTCATTTTGCGACTTATTGTAAAACGGGGGTTCTCTATGTATGTATAATGGGTCTATTGCTTTCTGGTGGCTGTGGGCAAGGACAACAGGCGGTTGATTTATATGTCGACGCCGTAATGCTCAGAGAACTTGACGAAAATGAAATGGCCATTGAAAAGCTCAACTCAGCTGTAAAACTAAACAAACATTTTTCGCTGGCTTACTCTCTGCTTGGCGAGATTTACCAGGAGATAAAGGATTATGAAAAAAGTGCCGCCTCTTACGAAAAAGCAACGGAACTGAACCCCTGGTCCTTCAAAGACCATTTCAATCTTGGACGGGCTTACCAGATAATGAAAAAATTTGCGCAAGCGGTCAAAGCATACGTTAGAGCCTGTGAGATCAAGCCCGACCATCTGGAAGCGCATATCAATGCTGCCAAATCCTACTATGAAATCAAGGACTATAACAGCGCTTTGATTTATGGCGAACGCGCCGAGCAAATTGACCCTAATGTAGGTGAAATCCAAAAGATGCTTGGTGACATTTACGAATCGCGAAAAGATTATGACCAGGCCACTGCGTTCTATAAGCGCGCGCTGGAAATAGATAGTAACAATCCTGAGATTATGACATCACTGGCGATTGCATACCTAAAAACCGAGCGTAATAACAGCGCAAAAGAGTTGTTAACATCAGTGATACAAATCCAGCCTGATAACAACACCGCCTATAAACATCTTGGATTTTGTTATCTGCAACTTAAAGATGTGGACAAAGCCTTAGAAAGCTACAGCAGAGCAATTGAAATAGATGATAAGGATTGGGATTCACATCGTGGACTGGGAGTTGCTTATATATTAAAAGGGAAGAATGAAGATGGGACAATAGATGATACACTAAAGGCAAAGGCAGTCCAGCATTGGCGTCTATCTTTGGAAATCGAGCCTGAACAACCTAATCGTGAGAGATTACTTAAACTGATACGATATTATTCAAAGTAAGAGCCCCCATTTTGCGGTGGCCCCAAACGAAGTAAGGATTATTCGGGGGCCCTCTGCGATAAATCGCAAAATGGCAACCTTCGCATTTTGGCGGATTTTTAAGGCGCGGGAGAATTGAAGAGAGAAGAAAATAGCGCCCGGCCGAGTTCCGGTCGGGTTTTTTTGAAGCGCCTACCTTTGGCACTGCCGGACCTGTCGGCACAGCTTATTTTCTGGCCTCTGGTGGTCATTGGTATAGCACTGGATTTGTGGAGTAAGAGAGCTGTGTTTGACTGGCTGGAGCATCGCGGCAGTGTTTCAATTATAGATGGTTTTCTGCAACTGGTAACAGCACTAAACGATGGCGCCGCTTTTGGACTATTCTCTGGGTATCCTTACCGGCTAATACTAATTTCGGTCGTCGCGTTGATAGTGATTTTTGCGCTTTTCTTCTTCAGTGGGACTAAGCAAAGATTGGTTCATGTTGCTCTTGGACTTTTTGCTGCCGGTGTTTGTGGCAATCTTTACGATAGAATATTTAATAATGGCCTGGTGCGTGATTTTATTGATGTTACTATCTGGCCTGGCAGGCATTGGCCGGCATTCAATATTGCAGACAGTATGCTTTGTATTGCTGTTGGATTGGGGGTTATCTCGTGCTTTCGGGCTCCCAAACACTCTTTATAGCGTTTGGTCGGCTTCATAGTTTTACATGGAAGTCTTCTTGAATACGTGTTCGGCGACATAAATAGGGGTATTTGACGCGACACCCAGCGCAATAGCGTCGGAAGGACGGGAGTCAATTTTGACAGACCGGCCGTTTGAACTTAGGTGTATCTTTGCATAGAAAGTGTGATTGCGCAGGTCATTTATAACTATCTTTTCGATTTTAACACCGAGATTTTCAATTACGCTGCCCAGTAAATCGTGAGTCATGGGGCGTGGCGGCGTGATGCCCTTTAGCCGGCGGTCGATTGCAAAAATTTCAACTATGCCGATAACAATGGGAAAGCTGCGCTTGCCGTGCCGCTCTTTTAAGACAATTACCTGTTGGTCGGATGTTTCGTTAATGATTATTCGTGATAATTCAACTTCAACGTCCATTTTTTGGCAACGCCTTTACTAAATGAGACGCAACAAAATTTATGTACTTATAGCTTACAATTCTGAAAGATGTTTTTCAACAGTTTTTAATTGTTCTATCAATTCGGCCAGCTTATCTTTAGCCCGGACAACGACTTGCGGCTTGGCCTTGGTAACGAAATTTTCGTTGTTTAACTTGGCCTCTACAGCCTTTTTGGCTTTCTCTATTTCGTCCTTTTGCTTTTCCAGCCGTCGCCGTTCAGCTTCGGGGTCAATAACATCATGGACGTAAATCTGCATGTCATCATGTATTACGGCCGCTGCGTTCTTTGGCTTCTTAATATCGTCTCCCACCTTAAATTCATCAAGACACTCAAGTTGACAAATCAAATTACTATGTTTACTATAAAGATTAACTATGGGCTGGGTATCTTTTGCTGATATGTTCACCGACACATTTAGTTTGCGAGAAGGTGTAATGTTGTATTCATTTCTAATATACCGGATATCGCGAACTACTGCTTGAATTCGATCAATATCTAGTCCCACGTCGTAATCATCTGCTTTAGTAAAATGCAATTCGGTGGGCCATTGGGCGATTGCTAACGCGTTAGATTTGCTGGTCTCTGTTAGGTCATTGAGTTTTCTCACCGGTGCGATTTCATTTAGCTTCTGGAATATTCCCTCGGTGATGAACGGCACAAATGGATGCAGCAGGCGCAAAATCTGGTCCAGCACAAATGCAAGCACGTTTTGAACGACTGGCTTTTTCTGTTCATCCTCCATCCTTGGCTTGACCCATTCCAGATACCAGTCACAAAACTCATTCCAGAAGAATCTTGAAATAAGATGCAGAGGTTCATGGAACTTGTAATCTTTTAATTGTTGTGTTGCTTCCGTAACTGCATAAGACAAGCGCTTTAAGATCCATCTATCGGTTATGTCCAGCTTCCCAGCATCAAACTTGTCCGGCTCAATACCCTCAAGATTCATCAAAGCAAAACGCGAAGCGTTCCAGAGCTTATTGCAGAAATTTCGGCCGATGTCGAACTTCGGTGATGTATTTTCCGTTCGGCCGTCGGGCAGTTTCATTTTCTCCACCGG
>CAZTWR010000093.1:4638-7188 GCA_964618055.1 uncultured Pirellulales bacterium
CATCCTGCGTCTGAGTTGTCATACTGGCCAATGTGAACCGCATCGCATCTGCCCCGTGGCTGTTGATGGCTACAAGTGGGTCGATTCCATTGCCCAGACTCTTGGACATCCTGCGCCCCTGCCCGTCCTGAATCATAGCATGAACGTAAACATCGGCAAACGGAATATTGCCGACGCAGTACTGTCCCATCATCACCATTCGTGAGACCCACAATGTGATAATATCACGAGCGGTACAAAGCACATCGCCCGGATAGAATGTTTTAAGTTCCGGCGTCTCGCCTGGCCAGCCCATTGTGCTGAATGGCCAAAGTGCCGAAGAAAACCACGTGTCGAGCACATCTGGATCACGCTTCCAACCGTTGTTTTCTAGTTGTTTTTCTAATTCATCGTTTCCGGGTGCAACAGATGCGTAAAAAACTGTTTCAACTACAAAAGGTTGTTCGCCAGAACGCAGTTTTCCTTCAAAAAAAGGCAAATCTCTAAAAGCAGTATGAGCAATTTTGTCTGGATAATTGTTTTTTAGTTTCTTCAAGGTTTCTATAGCTGCATTGTCCTCCGGCCCAAAGGGTTCTTTTGGAACGGTATCACAAGTCCCATAAGGCTCACCGCGAAGATAAGCCATACCATAATCACTTATCTCGTATACCCATATTGGAATCCTGTGTCCCCACCAGAGCTGTCGGCTGATAGGCCAGTCTCGCAGGTTTTCCAGCCAGGCTTGGTAGGTTTTGGCATATCGGTCGGGGATAAAACGCAGTCGGCCGTCGAGTAGTGGCTTTAAAGCAAGACCGGCCAAGGAATTTACCGGCACATCGGTGCCTTCAATAAGGCCATCGCCGAATTTTTCTTTCAAGTGTTCGATGGGTTTCTTAACGGCGATGTACCACTGGTCGGATAGATACGGCTCGATAGGCACGTGGCTGCGGTAACTGTGTCCAACTTCGTGGGCGCATTCGCGAACATCTTCGAGAAGGTTTTCCTGGCGAAACCATTCTACAATCGCTTCACGTGCCTCGAAGCGGTCCATACCAAGTAGAAATTCCGCATCTGCACTACAGTCCTCCCAGCCATACTTATCACTAATGGAGCCATCCGGCGCCATAACATTGATAACCTCCAGCCCTTGCCTCTGGCCAATCTCCCAGTCGTCTGGGTCGTGGGCGGGTGTAACTTTCAAAAAGCCGGTAGAAAATCGTGCCTTTTCATCCTCACTATCAGGGTCTGGCAAAACAACATGCTCATCCGCTATAATTGAGATGATACGACCTACGATTGGCAGCCGAACTTTTTTCCCGACCAGATATTTAGCCCGGCTGTCTACTGGGTTCATCGCAACAGCCGTATCGCCAAGCATAGTCTCAGGCCGAGTCGTGGCCACGGTGACATATTCGACTCGTTTGCCTTCAATCTCAACAGATTCAGCAAGCGGATACCTCAAATACCAGAAATGTCCCTCTACCGTCTCGTGCTCAACCTCATCATCAGCCAATACTGTCTGCGTAGCTGGGTCCCAGTTGACCAGTCGTTTGCCTCGATAGATTAGCTCGTCCTTGAAAAGTTTGAAAAACGTAGCCCGGACGGCTTTGGTGCACACCTCATCCATCGTAAAGCGCGTTCGCTGCCAGTCACACGAACAGCCCATAGCTTTTAATTGACTGATAATCCGTGCTTCGTACTCATCCTTCCAGGCCTGTACGCGAGCGACGAATTCTTCTCGCTCAAAGTCGGTGCGACGTTTTCCCTCTTCTGCGAGTATTCGCTTTTCAACAACCGTATGGGTGGCGATACTGGCGTGATCGGTACCCGGCATCCATAGCGTATTGTAATTTTGCATCCGATGGAACCGAATCAACACATCCTGCAGTGTGTTATTCAGTGCGTGACCGAGGTGTAGTGGTGCTGTAATGTTAGGTGGGGGGATGACGATTGCATAAGGCTTCCGGGCGGCTTTCTTCCTGTCCGGGGGTGCTTCAGCGTGAAAATATGGCTGTGAAAACCAGATTTCGTTTGCCTGCTTCTCTATCGCCTTTGGTTCATAAACTTTTGAAAGTTGTTCGCCCATAACTTACCCAGTTTAGACAATGGCCTATAAAAAAATTCCGGCAAAATAATAAGATACCGGAATTTTATCTTAATAAAACCAAATGGAGATGTAAAGCAAACAATCGTAAACAAACCAGGCATTCTCGCTCACTGCCGCGGCAATTAGCTTTGCACCGGCACTTAGTCGAGGTTCATTGTCATTAGAAACTCCGCGTTGGTTCGGCACTTGGTGAGCCTGCTTTTGAGCAGTTCAACTGCTTCAATCGGATTCAGTTCGCTGAGTACTCTTCGGAGCCGATATACAAGTCCGAGCTCCTTTGCATCGAGCAGCAATTCTTCTCTTCTGGTTCCGCTTCGACTGATGTCTATGGCCGGCCAGGTCCTTCTATCAACCAGGCGCCTGTCGAGGTGCAATTCCATATTTCCGGTTGCCTTAAACTCTTCGAAAATGACCTCGTCCATTTTTGAGCCGGTGTCAATTAACGCAGTTGCGAAGATAGTCAG
>CAZTWR010000094.1:0-7181 GCA_964618055.1 uncultured Pirellulales bacterium
AACTCGCAAAGGCCCCAGAAAAACGGTGGCAGGAAAGAAAGGTGTAAAGGAAAAACGTTAAAAACTCAATCGGTTTTGTTGAAAATAAATTTGTGCCGTGTTGAGGTGATACACAGAATGACTAGCGCAATACGCAATACGATATACGCAATACGAGGAAAATAATGCCAAAGAGTACAGGGCGAAAAGTTAGGAAAAATGTCGCCAGGGCTATAGTGCACATAAAGGCGACATTCAACAATACCTTGATTACAGTTACGGATACAAATGGTGACACAATTTGCTCGGGTTCAGCGGGCTGTGTTGGGTTCAAGGGCTCGCGCAAAAGTACCCCTTTTGCTGCGCAACAGGCTGCGCAACGCTGCGCCAGTACCGCTATGCGTAACGGGGTGCGTGAGATTGAAGTTAGGGTTAAGGGGCCTGGTTCGGGTCGTGAATCTGCCATCTCAGCCCTGCAGCAGGCCGGATTGCGCATCGCCTCGATAGAGGATGTCACACCGCTTCCACATGATGGTTGTCGACCACCGAAGCGAAGACGAGTATAGGCTTGGTAATTGGTTAAATAGTAATTGGTAATTGACTAAATAATCACTAGTTACCAATTACCAGTTACCAATATTTTGGAGACGAAGATGGGACGTTATCTTGGTTCATCTTGTAAGCGTTGTCGTCGTGAGGCGATGAAGCTGATGCTCAAAGGTATCAGGTGTGAGACCGCAAAGTGCCCGGTCGAAAAAAAGCAACGTAATTTAGGTCCCGGTATGCACGGTTGGCGCAGAGGTAGAGCGAGCGAATATGCTGTTCGGTTGCGTGAAAAGCAAAAAGTCAAAAGGTACTACGGGATTCTGGAGCGACAGTTTATGAGGTATTTCCACGAAGCTGAGCGCATGAAGGGTAATACCGGCGAAATTCTGCTCCAATTGTTGGAAAGACGTTTGGATAATGTGCTGTATAAGTTGAATTTTGCGCCGTCGCGCAAGGCAGCCAGACAACTGATTAGCCATGGCCATATTTATGTGGAAGGACGCAAAGTTAATATCAGCGATTATACTATAAAAGTCGGCGACAGGATAACGGTAAAGGGTTCTGAAAAAAGCAGAAAGAAGATAAAAGAGCAATTGGAGAGTAACCCAAACTTTACCACGCAAAGCTGGTTACAGGTGGATGGTGAAAAGCCCGAAGCTATCATCGTTGCACTGCCCACCAGAGATGATATTCAGATTCCTGTCGAGGAGCAGCTGGTTGTGGAGTTCTGTTCAAGGTAGCATTTGGAGGGTTTCCAAACACGGGGTAAGGTGTTTGGGCTCTCGATGGGCTATTTTTGATTTTAGATTTTGCTGGTCAATAGCGAATTGTTAATAGACGTTACTATAGGAGGTATATATGCGAGTTACATGGCGTGGTTTGGAGTTGCCGACTCACGTTGAACGAGATGCAACAATGTCAAGCGATAAATACGGCCGATTCTTCATCGAGCCTTTCGAACGTGGTTTTGGCACCACTGTCGGTAACAGCTTAAGACGCGTATTACTTTCCTCCTTGGAAGGTAGTGCCGTAACATCCATTAAAGTGGCAGGGGCCGACCATGAATTTACCTCGATGGAGGGCGTAATGGAGGATGTTACCGAGATGGTTTTGAATGTCAAGAGCCTTATTGTTCGTCTCCAGGGTGAAGGTCCAAAGGTAATGAAAGTTTCGACAAACAAGGCTGGGGTTGTAACGGCAGCCGATATAGTTGTAGACCCGGCCATAGAAGTGATAAACAAAGATATGGTGTTAGCTACTTTGACCGAAGATGTGAATTTTGAAATGGAAATGGTAGTTGAGAAGGGCCGCGGCTATCTACCAGCTTCAGAACGAATTGCCACCGCAGATAGATTTGAACAAGAAGTCGGGAGAATATTGATCGATGCGGTATATTCACCGGTTACAAGAGTTCGCTACACAACTGAAGATACCCGCGTGGGCCAGCGAACCAATTATGACAAGCTGATTCTGGAGATTTGGACCAATGGAACAATTACACCTGATATGGCGTTGGTAGAAGCTGCCAAGATATTGCGTAAGCACATCAATCCGTTCATCCAGTATTTCGAGCTTGGAGAAGAAACTGTTGCCGAGCAAATCACTCCGGAAGAAGTAACGGAAGAAGTGGTGGACGAGGAATTAACTGAAAAACTAAGTATGCCTATTCAGGAGTTGGAGTTATCAGTGAGGGCTGGCAACTGCCTTGAGTCAATAAAGGTCGAAACAGTTGGTCAACTGGCGAAAATGACAGAAGCTGATTTGCTGAAAGTTCGCAGCTTCGGTAAAACAAGTTTGCGAGAGGTCAAAAGAAAACTTGCGGATATCGGTTTGTCTTTGGGAATGATAGGTATAAGTGATTAGTTTAGGTGGTTTAGTTTAATAGCAGTCGTCAAGATGGCTTACGCCATTGTAGACGGTAGTAACAGATAAGAGGTTTTGGGCGTATGCGTCATAGAGTAGCAGGACGTCGGTTAGGTCGAACAAGCGAGCATCGTTTGGCTATGCGCCGAAATCTGGTCGCTTCACTCATCCAGCACGAAACGATTTCAACGACACCCGAAAAGGCCAAAGAGGTAAAAGCCTTTGCCGAAAAGTTAGTTACACTGGCTAAAAAGGGCACATTATCTGCCAGACGTCGAGCTATTGCGATGCTTGGCAATCGTGACATTATAGATTATGAAGATGGCAAAGCTGTCAGGAAGGGCACGATAATCGGAAAATTGTTCAGTGAAATTGGGCCCCGATACCTTGACAGACCGGGCGGTTATACAAGAATTATCCGTTTGTCTCTGAGAAGGTTGGGTGATAACAGCCAGCTCGTCTTGCTGCAGCTCGTAGGCCAGGACGAAAGCTCAAAAAAAGGAGCTAAAACCACTACCAAAAGAGCTTCTCGTAAAAAGGTCAAAGAAGTCGCCGAGGCCGAGGAAGCTGTCGAAGCTGAAGAAGTATCTGATAAAGACGAAGAGACTACTGTCTGAAAGCAAGGCGGATGAATCCGACAAACAGCAATAACTCATTATTTAGAGTATGGGCGTAGAATGAGTGTGAACGATTGTGTATTTTGTAAAATGGTAGCCGGCCAGATTCCGATTACGAAAATTTATGAAGACGATGTTGTTCTTTCTTTTTTGGATATCGGCCCCATAAGTGATGGCCATACTTTGGTGATTCCTAAGCAGCACTTTGAAAAATTACATGAATGTCCTCCTGAGCTTTTGGGCGAGATTTGCTCACGCCTTGGCAGGATTGCCAAGGCTGTGGCCGATGCAATGAATGCCGAAGGCTATAATGTACTGTGCAATAACGGCAGGGCGGCTGGCCAGCTTGTTGAGCATTTGCACTTTCATATAATCCCTCGCAATACCGGCGATGGCGTCTTTGACCGCTGGCCGGCTTATGAGTATGAGCAGGGCAAAATAGAAGCAATTGCCGCCAAAATCCGCGAAAATTTATAATTTCAACTTGGCCTCTTGATAAAGAACGCTTGTTGTTATATTATGAATCACGAAAATTGACCGCGGGGTAGAGCAGTCTGGTAGCTCGTCGGGCCCATAACCCGGAGGTCGCAGGTTCGAATCCTGCCCCCGCTATTAAGACTTGGAGATAACTTCTTTTCTAACAAGAAGTTATCTTTTTTTATGCCCTCAATTTCACCCAATATGAACCTATGGCCTTTGAACCCAAAAGCTTTTGCAAAGAATGCATACGCGGAAACAACCTTTGAGGAAACTTAGCTGCCGCGATAGCTTTCAGGCGGGCCAAGATAGCTCGGTTTAAGGCCACCAGTATTCACGATGAGCTTCTCCAAAACGACACTAGGGTCAACCATCCACACCTTGAGAGTGTGATAACCTGCTTCCGATAGCATATGGGTGGATTTGACTTTGCGTACGCTGTCTTTCACAGAGTTTTCCCAGTTCATGTTTCCGTACTTGACGACAAAGTCCTTGGGTACGATGCTGACGATTTGGGGCGGCTGGTCATCAAACGACACAGCGCAGCGCAGGCCCCTGCCGGGAACGAAATTCAATGTGGGAGCGACAATTGCCTCAACTTCAACCTTTCCTGGATTGAATAGATACATTTTATACTCAAGGCAAGGAGAGTCTTTGGGCGGTTTTACACTCTTCGCAGTAACGGGAAAGATGGTCATCGAAGACAAGGTCCGACCACAGTCCTCGATTCTTTCCCAATGAGCCTGGCTGGCGTCAATCTTTTTTGTGTAATGTTCTGCCTCTATCGACACGTAACCGTCGGCTTCCACAAAGCCCTCTAAAGAAGCTCTGTTAGGTTCGGTTGGGTTAAATGCCTTGACTTTAACATTTACCTTTTTTTCGTCGGCACCGGTAATCTTTACAGAACCCTCAGCTTTGCCCGAAGGCGCCTTGCCCCAGTCAACACTTACCTGGATGCGTAGTTCCTTATCAATTGTTCCCTGTGTTTTGCTCAACACAATCCAGGGAGCGCTTGGTTTTGTTGAGAATTCAAACGGCGATTGTCCTCGATTAAACACATCAATGTACCTGTCTTCTTGACTGAACACGCTAAGTTCCGGCAGAGTTGGCTCGCGTGAAGCACCGGGCCATGCCGCCGCAGAACCCTCGACCACAACAGCCATCTCCGCCTCGGCAGGGATGTCAATCTCTTTAACGCTGGGCATAATATTTTTGGGTAGCCAAGGAGGGTGATCCCAGGAGGTGTAACCAATATGCGTCTGGTCCATAATATGGTTCCACTTACCTTTTGCCATTTCACGGTTGTAATATCGTGTCAACTCCGCGTCGGCTGCAAATAATGCTCTGGCCTGTACCGCAAGGTCGTTCGTGCTTGCGCGTTTTTGCTGGGCGTACAGTCGGTTCTTCCCTACAGTGATGTAGAGTTCCGTAACTATGGCGCTGGCCTTGGTTGGGTGAAGAACAAGCTGGAAGAAGGCGTCTTTTGCATTCTCGGGCAAGCTGTTATAGATTTGTTCAGCCTTGGTAGTAATTGCCTTAAAGTTGGCTAATACGGTCTCTGCCTCTCGATAATCCACGAGACTAAATGTGGTTGGCTCAAGAAGCTCCGGCTTGCGTCTACCGTTATATTTAGCGTACTTGGACACAATCTCTGCAATCTCCGCAGCATACTTTGGTCCAAATTCACGCTCAGCCCACAGTTTGGTATACTCTGATATTTTCTCCTTTGGCCACCTCTGTGGGTTCCACGCAAGCGCTAGGAAAAACTCCATAGGAAACTCCATTGGTTTAAGGTCGCCCACATTCACTATCCAAATCCTATCGGCGCCGTAATGGTACGCAAGATTCATCTGCTCCCAAACCTTTGGGATTGGATTTGTATTAATCCATCTGTAGGAGCGCGGCCCACCCACAAAATCGTAATGATAATATATGCCTGCGCCGCCGCTCCTTTCGCGTTCCTGTTCTGTCGGCAGACGCATAATATTGCCCCAGTTGTCATCACACCACATTAACGTAACATCTTCAGGAACCTTTAAACCGTTGTTGTAATAATTCAGAACTTCTTTATAGGGAATAAAAACCTGAGGAATTTCCGTAATCTTTTTATCTATATGTTTGGTAAGAATCTCTCGTTGGTCTTTGAATACCTGCTCGAGCAAAGTAATCTGCTCTTTTATTTCTAAGTCCCCTACCATCTTCGTGTCGTGAATTCCCCGCAAACCAACGGTATATATATTCTCGTATTGTCCCCTCTCCGCAACGGTTTTATCAAGCACTTTATATATGTTTTCCCTATTGGTATCATAACGCCAGGGGCCCATTTTCTTTGAATCCCACATCCCAGCTCCAGGGTCATTATTGAAAAGCAAAGGTTCGCAATGTGCCGAGCCCATTACAATGCCGTATTCATCAGCCAGCTTGGGATTAAGCGGGTCATCCTTGCCGAAGTACTTGCCCCACATTGCAGGCCAGAGATGATTGGCCTTCAACCTGAGCAGAAGTTCAAAAACTTTCACATAGAATTTATGGTTGAAGCTTCCAAAATTCTCCGCTACCCAGCCGCTCAGTGCAGGGGCTTCGTCATTGATAAAAATGCCCCGATATTTGACGGCCGGTGGTCCCTGTATATATCTGCCCGCCTTGATAAAAAGATTGTCTCTGTGTTCGACCGGTACATCCGCCCACCAATACCACGGTGAGACTCCAATCTGCTCGGAGAGGTCATATATGCCGTAAATGGTCCCTCTTTTATCACTGCCGGCGATAATCAAAGCATTCTCGACGTCGGGCAGAGGTTTCAGCACAACCTGAATGAGAAACGATTCCCACTTGCCAGCGACCTGCGCCACATCGACTTTACCATCTTTGACCAATTGGTCGATGATTTTGCTTTTTCCAATCGTGCCTATGACGACCGTATGTTTTCCAAGGCTGGTTTCTTCGTGTGTTACCTTCGCGGTGCGGCCCGTGACGCGAGCAATGTCTGCTTGCAGGTCATTCACGGCACGTACAACGCCAGGATAGTCCAGCGAATCGACATATATGGCCGCGACATCGCCTTTTTGTGCAAGGCTGAAACTGCCTTTGCTGGAAACGTGGTTCACATATCGAGTCTGGCCAATGGCTAAAGCGTCACGATGAAAAGTAAATAGGCACAGAGTAGTTATCAAAATAATTTTAGTTAAATTGGTTACTCGCATAACGGACCTCCTTCTACAGAATTAGATTTATGCGCCGTTCATCTTCACAGCAGACCGGGACAACATCTTTGCCCACCTCACGTGATACGATATTACAACACCGTTATGCGCTTGTCAAGCGACCATCGGACCACAGAGAATTTAGCGTTTCTGGGTCTACGGTTTACAGACGGTTCGCCTTTTTCAGGTGTGCATGTTTTTCATATCCAATATGTCTACTTAACAAATCCGAGTTTGTCAGGCAGCCACATGGATATTTCAGGCACGAAGGTACAAATCAACAGCGTAACTATCATTGCGACAAAAAAGGGCAGAATATGGCGCATTACTTTGGTCACCGTGGTTTGCACAACGCCGCAGCCGAGGAAAAGGCACGTCCCGACCGGCGGCGTACAAAGTCCTATACACAAATTCATTATGATAATGATGCCAAAATGTAATGGGTGCACGCCGAGTTTCTCAACGATAGGCAAAAAGATAGGAGTGAATATCAGAA
>CAZTWR010000095.1:0-7162 GCA_964618055.1 uncultured Pirellulales bacterium
ACACCGACAAAGTTGATTCGGTAGTCAAAAACAAATCGGACGAGATAATGCTCGAGTAAGCAGGCCAACCAATTTTGTGTCGAGAGTAAAGCCCCAATGAAACCGGGGGCTAAATATTCGGAATTTTGACTTTCTTTTGGGGGATTAAGTTGATGGGTGCTGAAGAAAGCCCCAAAGCCGGGCCGAAAAGGAGAACCAAGACAAGGATACTTAAGTCGGTATTGGTGCTTGTAATCGTTGTGATTGTGTTAGTGGTTTTTGCTGTGCCTGGGTTTGTATCATCGGAGAGGGGTCGGAAAATAATATTAGCCAGAATCAATAACTCCATCGATGGGGAAGCAGATTTTGCCGGTTTATCGCTGAGTTGGTGGAAAGGGGTCAAGGTTACAGATGTTAGTTTTAGCGATGGTGCTGGCCAAACTTTTGTTGAGATAAAACAAATCGTAACAAAACCCCATTACGGCTCCATTTTAATGGGGAGTTTGTCGTTTGGGGAGACAGAAATTTTCGAGCCGAAAGTGGAGGTGAATCTTATCCGGCCACAGTCGCAGACGTCGCAACGTCCTCAAAGAGAGGGGGCAACCGCCCAAAAATCACAGCCAATTGTCCTGCCAATCAAAAGAATCGAGATGATTGTCAGGGGTGGTAATTTGAAAGTGACCGACACAAAAGCTGAAACAGTTGAGCTTTCGCAGATAAACTCGCGGTTAAACTTACGGCCGGCGGGAGAGCAAACGAATTTTAGTGTAGATTTGACTGTGGTTGATAAAGGTAAAGAATCGAAGATTAGTGCAGGCGGGTGGATGGTCCCGGAGCGACGAGCCGGCTGGAGTCTGAAGGGGACCAGCGGTGATTTGACCGTTGAAGTTAATGATTTAGAGCTTGGGTCTTTAGGGCCGATTTTTGCGCTGGGCGGGATTGAGGTTCAGGCCAAGGGCAGGATTTCGGGTAATGTAGAGAGCGCAATTAAGAACGGTCGGCCTGAGAGGCTGAGGGCGGAGGTCAGAGGCAGCGATTTAGATATAAACGCCGTTGAGTTAATAGGTGGCCAATTCAAGACGAGCCGTTTGGGCATTAACGTGAAATTGGCGTGTGCTCAGCGGATGATAAATATAGAGAGTTTTGACATTGAGGCTGACTGGCTGAAAGCGGAGGGGCGCGGCACTATCCCCACAACTTTCGGTTCACTGGAGGAGTTTCTAAGGACGGATTCGAGTTTAAGTGGTCGTTTTGAATTGGATGTGGCGCAAATCTTTACCCAGATGCCGGGGACATTTGGGCTTAAAGAAGGGATAAAGGTAACTTCGGGAGTGTTGAGAGGCGACATCGAGACATTAACAGAAAACGGAAAAAGAAAAATAGACGGGCAGGCAAATCTTGAGCAATTAGAGGGTATGGTTGCTGGTAAGACAATCGCCCTGTCGGAGCCGGTGCGGGTGGAAGTGGAGGTCACGTCGGACAAGGGAGGTATAAGGTTTGACAAATTAGACTTTTCTTCGGCATTTGCCACAATCAATTGCAGCGGCACAAGTGAGCTTTTTGGTTACCGCGGCGGTGTCAATTTGGCGAAACTTCAAGCTGAGCTGGGACAGTTCATAGATATAAAACGATATGAAATAGCCGGTGAGCTTTCCAGCGAGGGTGAAGTGTCTATCAAGAAAGATAAAGTTGTAGTGGGCGGTTCATCGGTGGTTAAAAATCTTCGGTTGAGCTCAGCAGAAGGAGTAAGTGCCTTCGAGCCGATGGCGGATATAGCTTTTTCCGTTACTGTCGAGCCGGACAAGGACATTCTCGATGTTGGTTTTATAAAGGCGAACGCAAGTCTTGGCCAGGTCAGTATAAAAGATGCGGTTGTGCCATTAGGTAAAGAAGCTGAAAAAGAGATGAGCCTGGAGATTGCCGCGAATAATGTTGATTTGCAGAAGCTCCAGCCATTTGCTGTGCTATTTGCCTCTTTTCCGGCAGAGATGCAATTGTCGGGAATGGTTGAATCACAAATTGCCGTCCGCTCAAAAAAGGACAGTTACTACATCACAACAGATGCGACGCAGATTAAAAATCTGAAGGTCAGCTATCCAGGAAAAGAGCCTTTTGAGCAAAAGGAAGTTTCGGTTAGTTTTGATGCTGAGGTTAATCCGGTTGAGAAAGTCATTACTGTAAGAAAATTTCAATTGGAAAGTGCTCAAATAAAGATTCACAAGGGTGAATTTAACCAGGCCGAGGGAGGCGACAAGACCAAGGTGCAGGGGCAAGCTGAGTGTGAATATGACTGGGCGGCTGTCAGCACTATTGCCGGGCCGATTTTGCCGGCGGGTTTGGTTCTGGAAGGGCAAAGGAAAGATACCGTTAACTTCGTCAGTGAATACCCGAGAGGGCAGGCAGATAAGCTGTTGGAGAATCTTACAACTTGTGCCAAAGTGGGGTTTGCAAAGGCAGATTATTTTGGTTTGAATTTTGGGCCAACCGAGGTAGATATTCAAATCGAGAACGGCCTGTTGCGAATCGCCCCATTTTCAACGACTGTCAATAAAGGTCAATTTAATTTTGCAGGAGAAGCGGATTTTAAGCGGAAACCGGCGCTGTTGAAAACACCGGGGGCAATTGAAATCTTGAGGGACATTCAAATTAGCGAGGCGACGACAGATAAACTTTTGATGTATGTGAATCCGATTTTTGCAAATGCCGTCGATGTGAGCGGTGTAGCGAATTTTAGCTGCGAGCGACTTGCCATACCTCTGGCAGAGGCTACCAAAAATGACATTGAGATTATTGGCACAATTTCGATAACTCAACTGCGTTTGCGAGCCTCGGATTTGCTTGGGCAGATTCTTTTGGTTGTGGGTGCAAGTGTACATGGGCAGGATATCACCATTCGTCCGACAAGATTCGTTTTGCAGAACGGTTTTCTCAAATATGACGATATGCAAATGATTGTCGGTGATAATCCAGTTAATTTCAGGGGTGTTATCGGATTGGATAAGAGTTTGAATATGATGGTTACTCTGCCTTATACTACGAAAGGTGAAACAGTAAGAATCGGTAAAGAGGTTGAAGGTGTAAGAATATCATTACCCCTTAGAGGAACTATCAACAAACCTGAACTTGATTTAGGCAAGCTGCTTGAGGAGCAATTGAAGCAACAGTTAAAGGAGCGATTGAAAGAGGAGCTTGAGGGCCTGTTTAAGAAGTGAAGACAGGGGTCTGCTTTGGTAGATGATTTAGGTTAGAACTGAAAGAGGGAATTGCGATGTTAGAGAAGATTTTAACTACACCAACTGAACAGTTGGGTAAGGCAAGTCGCTTTTTGGTTTTTCAAATTAAACTTTGGTGGCACTGTGTAAGGCTTCTGATAAAGAACCGGGCTGGCCAGCAGGCTGCAGCGCTTTCATATCATACCATCTTTGGTCTTGTCCCTCTTGCAATAGTGGCACTATTGATATTTCAGTCATTTCCGGCTTACCGTGGAGTGGGAGAGAAGGTGAAAGGTCTGGTTTATGAACAGCTTCACCTTTCAACTATCGAGTACCCCGACCCTGCAAATCCGGAGGGGAGCGTAAAGCTGACAGAGCACCTCGACGGGATAGTCGGAAGGGTCTTTACCGGGTTGAACGAAGGAACAATTGCATTGTTTAGTGCTGTGATTATTGTCTGGGCGGCGCTGGCTTTGCTGTCAACGATAGAGAGGGCGTTTAACAGTATCTGGCATGTCGGGAAAGGGCGGGGTTTTCTGCATCGAGTAATCAATTACTGGGCGCTTCTGACGCTTGGTCCGCTGCTTCTCGGCGCCGGTATCTATATAACAACCCGATACGCCGTCATCGGGCGGATACAAAGAAGCGTTGGCTTGGCCCCAGGTTTGTCGAAAGTTGGCCCCGCTGTTTTGTCTTACATAGTGGCGATGGTTGCGTTTTTCCTGCTTTACTTTATTTTGCCGAATACGAAAGTTCGGGCAAAGGCAGCTATTTTTGGAGCGGCGGTGGCAGCTTTGGCCTGGAGCTTTGCAAAGTGGGGCTTTGGATTATATGTTATAAAGCTTATTCCCTACAGTCAGGTTTATGGTGTTTTGGGGCTTATACCGCTGGGTGTTTTCTGGATTTTTATCACGTGGCTTATCGTTCTGTTCGGGCTGCAATTGACCTTTACCACTCAGCACTTAAAGAGTCTTGATGCAGCTGAGATTGCGGCAGCCAAGAAAACGGAGGAATATTTTATAGCTAACGACCTTACTGCTATCAATATGGTGCGGGAGATTGCGTCTGCGTTTGAGGAAAATAATGCTCCGGTTTCGTCCGAGGTTATAAGCAGTAAATTGAATATACCGGCTGAATTTGGTGAGAAGATTCTGAACCATCTTGTCGGTAGCGGAATTATAGTTAAGAGTTCCGAGCCACAGGTCGGTTTTATTCCCGCGAGAGACCCGGCAAATATAAGGTTATCCGATATTGCTGAAGCTGTTGCTAAAGTAGGTTTTGCGCAGGCGCCAACTGGTCAGCCGGAAAGCCTCGAACAAATAGCTCAATCACAGCGAAACGCTTTGGCTCAGTATAGTTTAAAGCAAATCCTCAGCGCTGAAGAAAATGGTTAAAACTGTTTATTCACCGATGATTTTTATGAGGACTCGTTTTTTTCTTTTTCCGTCGAATTCACCGTAGAAGATTTGCTCCCAGGGACCGAAATCAAGCCGGCCATCCGTAACGGCTACGACTACTTCTCGGCCCATTATGGTGCGTTTCAGGTGGGCGTCGGCATTGTCCTCGAAGCCATTATGGCGATACTGCGAATACGGCTTTTCAGGGGCTAATTTTTCCAGCCAGACTTCAAAGTCGTGATGCAGGCCTGATTCATCATCGTTGATAAAGACACTGGCAGTGATGTGCATAGCATTGCAGAGCACAAAACCTTCTTTGATGCCACTTTCTTCAAGGCACTGCTGCACCTGCGGCGTGATATTAATAAGCTCGCGCCTTGTTTTGGTATTAAACCAGAGTTCCTTTCTGTAACTTTTCATAATGCTTTTTCCTCCAGCAACTTTCGATAGACTGCTTCGATGGTATTAACCATTGTTTTTGGTTCGAATTTTTCCTTTACGGATTCCTGGCCTGCTTTGCCGAGCTTGTTTCTTAGTTCAGCGTTTTCAATCAATTCTGCGCAGGCTTTTGTTAATTGCTCGACATTTTTTGGCTTAATAAGGCAGCCGGTGTTTTCATTCACGACTTCCCTTGCGCCGTCGATATCGAATGATATAACCGGCTTGCCACACAACATTGCCTGGGGCAGCGCACGCGCAAGGCCTTCCCGCAACGAACAGTGGACAAGTATATCTGAAGAGGCGATGACGACCGGGATTTGGTGTGGCGGCAGAAGGCCGGTGAATTTGATTTTTTCAGAAAGTTCTAATTGGCGAACCTGTTTTTTGTAGTGCTCCGACAGATTACCATCTCCGACAAAAAGCCAGACGGCGTTTTTGTATTGCTTCGAGAGTGTTTTAGCTGATTCGATAATGTGGTCGTGGCCTTTGAGCATAAATAGCCGTGCAATAGTAACAAGCACGACAGCATCTTCGTTGATTCCGTATTTTAGACGGATGGTTCTTCTGAGCTGTTTGGAGATTGGCTGGAGAAAATCATCCTCTTCAATGGCGGAATAAGCGGTTGTGAACTGTTCGGGATGGCCGATGCCGGCGGCGAGTGCCTGAGCAGTCATTGCGTCGGCGACGCTTATAAAAAAATCGGTCCGCTTTGCAGCAGATTTTTCGATGGCAATATAGAATTTATTTATTAACTCGTTCTGGTATGGATGAAAGGCCAGGCCGTGTATTGTGTGTACGATTTTCGTATTGCGTATTGCGTGATGCGTATTGCGTAAGCTGTGTGCGGCGAAGCGGCCAAGAATACCTGCTTTGGCGGAATGGGTGTGGACGATGTCAGGTTTTATGCGCTTTAGGAGCTTTTTGATTTGGAAGTAGCTTATGGGGTCGTGTAAGGGGCAGATTGCACGAATCATTTTGGGGACAACGATTACATTATATTTTTGGTTTTTGGTTTGTTCGAACAACTCGCCTTCAGGACCCAAGGCGGGGCCTGTGATGAGGGTAACATCGTGGCCACGTTCGGCCAGGAGCTTGCAGGTGATAAGCGTATTCTCCTGCGCTCCGCCGAGTATCAATCTTGTTATTATATGAACGATTTTCAATATTTAATCCACATTAAGCAAAGTCCCTGCGGCGGTGCGATTGGGCCTGCGGCGGTTCGGTTTTGGGCTTTGAGAATTTCGTTTATCTTTTCAGGTTTTATCCTGCCGATACCTACTTCAACTAAAGTTCCAACAATATTGCGCACCATATTATATAAAAAGCCATCACCCTCGGTATCGACATATACCCAGTCATCATTGGCAGTAGCATCACATCGAAAGATAGTTCGTACCGAGTTTTGGCGCTGGTCGGCGGCGGATGCAAAGGATTTGAAATCCTTCTTGCCGACGAGTAGTTTTGCGGCCTGAGTCATAGCTTTGGTGTTGAGCTTTCTGGGTAAATGCCAGCAGTATCTGATTTGTAGAACGGGCCTGGTTTGCCCTGTAAAAATCGTGTAGCGGTACAATTTACTTTTGACCGCGCCCATTAAGTCGAAACCTTGCGGGACCTCAACCGCCTCGGTAACCGCAATATCGGGCGGCAGTTTGTCCGTAATAGCCTTGGCCAGATTTTCCGTGGGTATTGGCGAATCGATTTGCACAAGGCCAACTTGGCCGAGAGCACTTACACCAGCATCAGTTCTGCTTGCACCGAAGAGTCTGGCTTCACCACCGATGAGGTTTTGGATGGCGTCGGTAAGCACTCCTTGAATGGTTTTTTTACCGGGCTGGATTTGCCAGCCATAGTAATCGCTGCCATCGTACTGGATTGTCAGCTTTATGTTGCGAATCGCCATTGTGGGCGATTATAGCAATTTTTCTGCGATTTGGACAGCGTTCAGGGCGGCGCCTTTTCGCAGCTGGTCGCCGGCGACCCAGATGTTGATGCCTCGGTTTTCAGGTATTGATTCGTCCTGACGGATTCGGCCGACGAAAATGTCATCTTTGCCGGAGGCATCGATGGGCATTGGGAAGCGATTGTTTTTGCGGTCATCCAATACTGAAACGCCCGGCGCGGTGCTCAAGAGGT
>CAZTWR010000096.1:0-7159 GCA_964618055.1 uncultured Pirellulales bacterium
TCATTTATCTGATTGATTCGGCCCACCTCATGAAGCTCCTCAGCAACAATTGATTCTTCACCCCCACTCTCCACGCCTACGTCCGTGCGCTGCTTTAGTTTACCGAGCCGCTTTTCGTACTCGGCCTTGACATAATAAATCTCCTCCTGGCCACCGACGCAGATACGGAACGGCGGAAGCTTATTGCCATCATAATAAGCCTGCACGAAATCAATAAAGTTAATCCCCCGCCTGGCCAAGACAACTATACTACGTTCGGCATCAACGAGGGTTCTTACAAGACTGGCCAGCTGCTTGTCCGAAACTTTCTGTGTTTTTTTACCATTTTTGCCATTTCTGATAACAAGCTCTGTACCTTCCAAGCCACGGGTAATCATCCGCTTATGCATATGGTTTTCGCTCAAGATATACTCGGATTTTTTTTGGCCCTTAACCTTGATTTCATACAGTGGGGGCTGAGCAATGTAAATCATATCATTGAGAAATAATTGCGACATCTGCCTGAAGAAAAAGGTCAGCAGCAGCGTTCGTATATGAGCGCCATCAACGTCGGCGTCAGTCATCAGTATTATCTTACCGTATCTGCAGTTGCTTAAATTGAACTCATCGACGCCGATGCCAGTTCCCAAAGCACTTATAATTGTCCGGATTTCGTCGTGCGCAAGCATCTTTTCCAGCCGGGCCTTTTCGACATTGAGAATTTTTCCTTTCAGTGGCAAAATTGCCTGGATATTTCTATCTCTGCCGGCTTTTGCCGAACCGCCGGCTGAGTCACCTTCAACGATAAATATCTCGGTACCTGCCTTTTCCTTGCTGGCACAGTCCCACAATTTGCCCGGCAGGCTGGTGCTACCGAGGGCACCTTTGCGCCTCGTCAACTCACGCGCCTTTCTGGCAGCCTCTCTGGCCGCAGCGGCCTGAATCGCCTTGTTCAAAATCCGTTTTGCTTCAGAGGGGTGCTCCTCAAGAAAGTGGCCAAGCTGCTCGTTAACGGTGGTCTCAACGAAACCACCCACCTCCGGGTTTGTTAGCCGAACTTTTGTCTGAGCCTCAAAATGAGGGTCAGCAAGCTTTACCGCTACGACCGCAGTCAATCCCTCACGCAGGTCATCACCGGTAGTAACCTGGCCGTTCCTCAACAAGTTATTACTTCTGGCATAATAGTTCATCGTGCGTGTCAAAGCTGTTTTAAAGCCCGAAAGGTGCGTACCGCCGTCGATGTTGCGGATGTTGTTAGCGAAGACCAGCACATTTTCAGTATAGCCATCGTTATACTGCATCGCTACTTCACAGCCCATCCTCGCTTTGGAGTCTTCCCTGGCGAAATAGATGACATCCTTATGTAAGGTATCTTTACCTTCGTTGAGGTGTTTAACAAAGGCCTTAATCCCATCATTAAACTTGAACACCTCTTTTTTGTTGTTTCTGTCGTCGGTGAAAGTAATTTGTAAACCGGCGTTCAAATAAGCCATCTCTCGTATTCGCTTCAAGAGTGTGTCATATGCAAACTCTGTATCGCCGAATATCTCCTCGTCAGCCTTGAAGGTAATCCTCGTGCCACATTTGTCGGTCAGGCCGACTTGCTTGACCTGTCCTTTTGCCCTCCCCTTTTCACACTCGAAGTGATAGTGCTTTCCATCCCGATATACATCAGCATCGAGCCACTCGCTGAGCGCGTTTGTGACGCTGACGCCTACGCCGTGGAGCCCACCAGCGACTTTGTAGGAATCGTAGTCAAACTTTCCTCCAGAGTGCAGAGTCGTGAGCACGACCTCTAAAGCACTGGTTTTGGCCTCTTTATGCTCTTCGACCGGTATACCTCTGCCATTATCCTCGATAGTGCAGCTGCCGTCAGCCTGGATATGCACGACTATATTGTCGCAGAATCCAGCCAATGCTTCATCAATAGAGTTGTCGAGCACCTCATAGACCAAATGGTGCAAACCACCGCTGCCGCGGTCGCCGATATACATATCAGGACGTTTTCGCACGGCCTCGACGCCGCCGAGAATCTTTATATTACTTGCGTCGTATTTGTGGTCCTTCATATCGACCCTCTGCCTGCTACACAGGAATGCTCAGCCGACAGCGAATTTAATTTCTTTTATTCGTGCCTGTGGACACCGCTGGGCTAATTCTTTAAGAAGCTCGCAACTTAATAATTGCAATTCGTACATATACGACGGCGAGTCAACAAGTACTTTTAGTCTGCCGCTGGAAATGTCAACAATTCTGCAATGCTGACAAAGCTCGGCCGGCAGCAGCTGGCTCCAAGCCTCGACTATCAATCCAAACCTGGCCTGTTGCGGCGAAAGCCGGTTCTCCATAAGCTCACTTAAGACATCGCCTAAGTTGACTGTATTATTCACCTGATGTGCTGCTCGCCACTTGACGGCCTTGCGCAACTGTTCACCTTCATCTACCATTTTCTTGGAGATTTAAGTCCGGCATTTGAAAAACCGTGAATATAATATACCCTAAAAGTATTACCTAACTCCCCCTTAACCCAGATTAATCGGCATCAAGACATAAAGGAAATTTGCCCCGCTTTTTATCAAGCCCGGTCTGTCTGTCTGGCCTAACTCCAATTCGAATTCCTCTGTCTTAATAACCCGCAAGGCGTCTATCAAAAACTGCGGATTAAATCCAATTTCAATTGGTTCAGCCTTATAATCAATAGGCATATTAACTTGCGCATCACCGGCCTCCGGGGCCCTGCCGGAAAACACCAGATTATTCTTTCCAATCGAAAGCTTAATCCCTCTGGACTCCTCACTTGTCAGTAATGCCGCACGACGTACCGCACTTAATACCGCTCCTGTTGACAACGTCAGTTTCTTGTCATAATCATCCGGTATTATATCCTCATATTTGGGGAAATTACCTTCGACAAGATTCGAGCTTATAACTACATTTGCACAACCAAACAATATCTGATTATCAACAAGCTTAACCGCAACAATATCCTTGTCACCGCCGCCGATTTTATCCAATAGGGCCATTGTCTTAGCTGGAACTATTATCTTTATCTTAGCAACCTGCTCAGCCGGCGCTGAAGCTAAACCGACCCTGCAGTGAGCCAATCTCCTGCCATCGGTAGCAACCAGCGACAATTTCTTACCTTTAATCTCCCACAATACACCATTAAGTGCATAGCGAGTGCTCTCCTTGGCTGTGGCAAACAAACTCTGCTCTATACCAGCCTGTAGATTACCCAAAGCAATCTCTATATCAGCTTGTGCCTCAAAGCTTGGGACTGCTGGATACTGGCCTGGCTCCTGACCATAAATTGTAAAGTGGCTATCAGCCCCTTCTATTTTACAACTACCCTCCTCGGCTTGTAATAACAGAACCTCATCCGCGCTCTCACGCACAACAGCAGCTAACCGGTCAGCAGGAACAATAATTTCACCTGCCTCTTCAACCTGAACTTCGGAAACTAAGTAGTTAATACCAACTTCCAAGTCTGTTGCGCAAATGCGAACATCCTTTTCGCCAGCAGTAATTTGAACACAACGGAGTATCGGCTTTGGCGTTCGGCTTGGTACCACAGACGTTAATATACCTAAAGCGTCTGCCAGAGCCGCCCTATTAAAATTTAGCTTCATAATAAGCCCCTATACCAAAATGGTAAAAAAGTTAAAGTTTCGAACCTTTAAATCCCAAAATAACACCATAGTTTACACTCAAAGGTGCTTATTCACAACCCTTTTTTGGAATAATAATTTAACAGTACAGGCTGGTAATTTGACAGAATCTCACGGCTGTAAAGCTGCGCTTCGTAATACAATTGCAGAGAATTTTTACTTTTAAGGTGTAAGTTAATACTATATTGTTAGGTAAAATAATAATATTAGTAATCATATAGCTTGTGAAATTGTTATGTTTTGGAGGGGGTTGATTTCTAAGGTCTTGTATAGTAAATTGTTAGAGGGTAGAAGCTACCCACGCTTTCTTGTGGATAACCGGTTAAATTATTAGTGAGTTTGCACGGCAGAACTAACAGGATAGACTACTTGGTGGTATCAGTATGTTAGCTGTTATAAGATTTAGTAGTTTTATTAACAGCCTATGTGTAGTTTCGTGCTATAGGTGCAATTGGCTTCTTGCTTTTGGCTTAGGATAAGGTATATTAAGCAGTTACAATAAGTAGTTTGGAGGGGGTTGTCAAGGAGGTAAGCATGAAGGATGGAATACGGTCAGATATAATTACATCAGGTAAGGTAAGGCAGTACCGCCCTGTACCATTGCATGGCAAAGGAGGATTTTATATAGGTGTTGATGTTGGCTCAACTAGTAGCGATGTGGTGGTGCTTGATAATGCTGGCGAGAGCCTCTTCTGTGATTATCAACGTACCAAAGGTAAGCCCGTAGAAACGGTTCGCTTACAGTTGGATAAGGTATTCGGACAGATAAACTCTTCAGACGTTATTCTTGTTGTTGCGACTGGTTCAGCAGGCCGCTTTTTAGCTAAGCTACTGGATATTCCTTTCATAAACGAGGTTCCGTCTCAAGCAGCGGCCATATGCCAAATGTATCCGCAGTTTCAGCAGGCAACGATAGTTGAGATGGGGGGCCAGGATAGCAAACTAATTTTCTTGTCTACCGAACAAGGTCGTGGTAGGGTGCGGGATTTTACACTTAATACTGTCTGTGCAGCCGGGACGGGTTCGTTTCTTGACCAGCAGGCACAACGGCTGGGCATAGATATCGAGGGTGAGTTTGGCCAGATGGCCCTGCAGAGCAAAAGTGTACCACGAATGGCCGGGCGATGCTCGGTCTTCGCAAAAACTGATATGATTCATCTCCAGCAACAGGCAACGCCGAACTGTGATATCATAGCGGGTTTATGTCTCGCTCTGGCGAGGAACTTGAAAAGCAACTTGGGTTGCGGCAGGGAGTTTATAAAGCCGATTATATTTACCGGCGGTGTGGCAGCGAATATCGGTGTTGTCAGGGCTTTGGAGAAGGTGTTTGAATTGGACCAAGGCGAGCTTGTGGTTCCTGATAAACACTTTTTTACCGGTGCTATTGGGGCGGTGCTTATAGCTAAAGAAAGGACTGGCCAGCAAGGGGCTAATGGGCAAATTTGCCTTGAGAAAATCGATAACTATCTGGCGCAACGGGGTTCCGCTTTAGAAAATGCTCCCCGTCGAGGGCGTTTAGGCAGACCAAGTTTACCATATCCCAAGAGTCCGGTTTATGAACAAATGCTGTCAAGTGCAACTGAGCCGATAGAGGCGTATCTTGGTGTTGATGTTGGCTCGATAAGCACAAACGTAGCAGTTATTGATGAGCAGAAACGTGTGCTTGCTAAGGCTTATTTGATGACGGCAGGTAGGCCCTTGGAGGCGGTGCGCCAAGGCTTGGATATGGTCGGCAAAAAGGTGATAGGAAAGGTAAAGATTCTCGGGGCGGCCACTACTGGTTCAGGGCGCTATCTTACCGGTGATTTCATAGGGGCCGATGTCGTCATAAATGAAATCACTGCACAGGCTGCGGGCACCGCTATCGTTAATCCAAACGTCGATACAATCTTCGAGATTGGCGGACAGGACAGCAAATACATATCACTCGAAAACGGCGTTGTTGTCGATTTCGCCATGAACCACGCATGTGCGGCAGGGACCGGCTCCTTTCTCGAAGAGCAGGCACAGCGGCTCGATATAAGTATTAAACAGGAATTTGCTGAGTTGGCCTTCGGCAGCGAAGCGCCTATAAAGCTGGGTGAACGATGCACCGTTTTTATGGAGTCTGACCTACTAAGCTATCAACAGCAGGGGGCCAAAACAAGCGAGCTTGTCGCTGGCTTGAGTTATTCGATTGTTGCAAATTATCTCAACCGTGTCGTTGGACGGCGCAGAATTGGTGACAACATCTGCTTCCAGGGAGGAACTGCCTTTAATAAGGCGGTTTGGGCCGCTTTTGAGAAGGTAATCGGAAAGCCAATTATGGTGCCTGACCATCATGAGGTAACTGGAGCTATTGGGGCCGCTGCTATCGCTGCTGAGTATATCAAAAAGAGGCGACAGAACAGGAACGAGGGACGAGGGACGAAATTCAGGGGGTTTGAGAATCTTAGCTCTATCGAGTACAAAGTTGAATCTTTCACTTGTCAGCACTGTCCCAACCACTGTGAAATTAAGAAGGTAGAACTACCTGATGCTGAGCCGCTGTACTACGGCTCACGCTGTGATAGATACAATCTGAAGAAAAAAGCAGCGAAAGTAAAAGGCCTTGGTGCATTTGAGTTCAGAAAGAAGATGTTGCTTGAATGTGCAGGCTTAGACGGCAAGACCAAGAGCCAAAGTGAGGGAAAGGCCAGGATAGGCATTCCTATGGCTTTGATTAGTTGGCAGCTTTTGCCTCTATTCGCTCGGTTTTTTAAGGCACTGGGCTTTGTTGTGGTTACCTCGGGATGGACCGACAAAAAAATAATTCGTATGGGTACCGAATCTGTCACCGCTCAGCCTTGTTTTCCAGTAAAGGTTGCGTATGGGCATATTGCCGAGCTGATTGACAAGAAGGTTGATTACATCTTTTTGCCGAGTATTGTTTCAATGACGGCGAGCTATCCTCAAAACAGGTCCAATCAGTTATGTCCGTATATTCAATCGCTCCCCTATCAGGCCGAAACAGCTTTTGCTGGTAAGCTTGGGAACACAAAGATCCTTACTGTGCCCATTCGCCTAAGTGAAGGGCAGAAGCTTTTGCGAAAGAGTTTTATCGCACTTGGCGGGAAGCTGGGGGTTTCTGCTTCTGTGGTTCGCAAGGCCATCAAAGGGGGGTTTTTGGCTCAAGCCAGTTTTGAGCAGGCCTTGGTAAAGAAGGGCAAAGAGATTCTTAGCAAAATTGGACCCGAGCAAAGGTTATTTGTGCTGGTTTCTCGACCATATAATGGCTGTGACGAAGGCCTGAATTTGCAATTGGCCAAGAAGCTTGATGAACTTGGGGTCAAGACAATACCTATGGATATGCTGGCCCTTGAGCAGGCGCAGTTGAGCGATGAGTCGTTGCACCGCGGGGTTTACTGGACATACGGCCAGAATATTTTGAGGGCTGCTGAGATAATCAAATCCGACCGGCGACTTTTTGCAATATATCTGTCGAACTTTAGCTGTGGGCCGGATTCTTTCCTTCTGACATTTTTCAAGGACAT
>CAZTWR010000097.1:0-7063 GCA_964618055.1 uncultured Pirellulales bacterium
GCTGAGTTTTAATGAACGGTGCAAATCTGCAGAAACCTCTCCTCTTGCAAAATTGCTGCTGTCTGGGTATTATAGCTTAAATGGCAGCGAAATCTCGCCAGAGCAAGAAAAGCCAGGATTCAGCGGCGGTTAATAAAAAGGCCTATCGAAATTTTGAGCTTATTGAGAAGTTCGAGGCAGGGATGTCACTTTTGGGCACGGAGGTAAAATCGCTTCGTGTCGGCCAGGCTGACCTTGACGGTTCATACGCCAGGATTATAAATGACCAGTGCTGGCTTGTTGGCGCCACCATAGCCAAATATCAGCACTCTGGCGTAAGCAGTCATGAGCCGACCAGAAGAAGAAAACTGCTGCTGCACAAGGCTGAGATTCGCAGGATAAAAATCAAACTTGAGCAGCGCGGATTTACGCTTGTGCCTCTTCGGATTTATTTTAACGGCAGGGGCTTGGCAAAAATAGAACTGGCGCTGGCCAGAGGCAAAAAGCAATACGACAAGCGCAAGAAAATCGCCGAGCGCCAGCAGAAACGCGATGTCAGCAGGGATATGAAAAAGTATCACAGATAATATCCTGGCAGGATTTATGCAAACAAAAAGGTTTTCAGGAGTTTTAAAAATGGCTGAAGAAGAAAAAAAGAAAGATAAGAAGATTATAATTGACGAAGACTGGAAGCAACAGGCCCAAAAGGAGAAAGAAATATTGGCTGCACAGGAAAAAGCCGAGAAGGAAAAGGCTGGGAAGGGAGAAGCACAGCAGAATGAGTCTCGTCATGGGCCTTTGCCAAAGGGTGATTTTGCTGCCTTGATAAGTATGCTTGTTACACAGGCGTTGTTTGCTTTAGGCGTGCTGCAAGTGGAGGGACAGGAGAAAAAAGAGCCTGATTTGGAGTTGGCCAAGTACAGTATCGATATGCTCGAGACCATTGAGAAAAAAACCAAAGGCAATTTGACTGAGGAGGAAAAAAAGGTTCTTGAAAATACTCTCAGTCAGGTTCGTATTGCTTATGTAAAGGTGGCGGGGTAGGTATATTGGCAAGTATATTAGATAAAATCGTTGCTGATAAAAGGGCTGAAGTTGAGCTTCGCCGGTCGCAGAGGAATCTGGAGCAGCTTAAGGCCGAGATTGGCTCTATGCCCAAGTGCCGCAATTTCTACAAAGCCGTCACCAAGCGCAACAGCAGGGGACTGAATGTTATTGCAGAGGTCAAGAAAGCGTCACCATCGGCTGGGGTTATTTGTGAAGATTTTGATGCCGTGACGATTGCGCAAGCCTATCAGAGGTGCGGCGCTGATGCAATCAGCGTTCTTACCGATGAAAAATATTTTCAAGGCAGGCTTGAATATATAAGCCAAATCAAGGAAGTAGTAAATTTGCCGATTTTGCGCAAAGATTTTATTATCGATATATGGCAGGTTTACGAATCCCGCGCCGCTGGTGCCGATGCGATATTGTTAATAGCCGAAGCGTTAACGCCCGGTGAACTGATGGATTTAATGATAGCAGCAGCTGAGCTGACGTTAACGGTCTTGTTAGAAGTCCATCAGGCCGATACCCTGTTACAAGTTCGCAGCCTTATAGGTTTTCCCAAAAAAGGCTACAGTATTCTCGGCATCAACAATCGAAATCTCGCCACAATGCAGGTAGATTTGGGAACGAGCTGCCGATTAGCGGAACTTGTCGATAATAAAAAAGAACTTGTAACCGAAAGCGGGATAAAATCGCGAGCTGACGTCGAAAGGTTAAAGTCCGTTGGTGTAAATGCTGTCCTGGTTGGCCAGGTGCTTTGTGAAAGCGCTGATATAGAAGAAAAATTCACAGAGCTATTTGGCTAATCCGCATTCCCGCGCTTGGCTATCTCTTCTGTTGTGCTTTCTGTATCTTAGCCCATGGGTCACGGAGGGTTACCGTGCGATTGAATACGAGTTTGTCGTTTGAGCTATCAGGGTCGACGCAGAAATAGCCGAGTCGCTCAAATTGGTATCGGTTTAGTGGTGTTGCCTCTGCCAGAGAAGGTTCGACACGGCAGTCCTTCAGCACATCCAGCGAGCTTGGATTTAAATTTGATTTGAAGTCCTCGTCCTCTTCGACATCGTCTGGAATTTCCTTTGTGAAGAGATGGTCATAGAGTCGGACCTCGGCTGGCAGCGAGTGCTCGGCTGAAACCCAGTGCAGCGTTGCCTTGACCTTGCGGCCGTCCGGGGCATCTCCACCTCGTGTCGCAGGGTCATAGGTGCAGTGCAGTTCGACAACCTGGCCATTTCCATCCTTGACCACGTCTGTGCAGGTGATGAAATACGCGTATCGCAGCCGAATCTCCCGGCCGGGGGCTAAGCGGTAAAACTTTTTCGGCGGCTCCTCCATAAAATCTTCCCGTTCGATGAAAAGCTGCCGTGAGAAGGTAACTTTGCGCGTGCCGGCATTTGGGTCTTCGGGGTTGTTCACGGCTTCGAGTTGCTCGACCTTATCCTTCGGATAGTTGTCAATGATGACCTTAAGCGGGCGAAGCACAGCCATCACGCGAGGAGACGTCTTGTTCAAATCTTCACGGAGGCAGTGTTCGAGCAGGGCGATGTCGATAGTGCTGTTGAATTTATTGACGCCGATAACCTTACAGAAGTTTTGTATCGCCTGCGGCGAATAGCCACGTCGTCGCAGGCCGCAGATAGTCGGCATCCGCGGGTCATCCCAGCCGCTGACTTTGGCCTCCTGAACCAATTGTAAGAGCTTGCGCTTGCTCATCACGGTGTATGTTAGATTCAGCCGGGCGAACTCAATCTGCTGAGGATGAAAGACGCCCAGCTCATCGAGGAACCAGTCATACAAAGGTCTGTGATTTTCAAATTCGAGTGTGCAAATCGAATGGGTGATTTTTTCGATAGAATCTTCAAGTCCGTGTGCCCAGTCGTACATCGGGTAGATGCACCATTTGTTGCCGGTGCGGGGATGTGCAGCGTGCAGGATGCGATACATCACCGGGTCGCGCATGTTCAGGTTGGGCGATGCCATATCTATTTTCGCTCGCAGTGTGCGGCTGCCGTCCTCAAATTCGCCTGCCCGCATTCGCTGGAACAAATCGAGGTTCTCTTCGATGCTGCGGCTGCGATATGGGCTGTTTTTCCCTGGCCCGGTCAGGGTGCCGCGATACCGCCTGATTTCGTCGGCGTTCAGGTCGCAGACGTAGGCCTTGCCTGCTTTGATGAGCTGCACAGCGTATTCGTACATTTGCTCGAAGTAGTCCGAAGCGTAATATAGTCGGTCTTCCCAATCGAACCCAAGCCAACGGATGTCTTCTATAATCGAGTCAATATATTCCTGCTCTTCTTTGATAGGATTGGTATCGTCGAATCGCAGGTTGCATAGACCGTTGAATTCGTGCGCAATTCCGAAATTAAGGCAGATTGCTTTGGCGTGTCCGATGTGCAGGTAGCCGTTCGGCTCAGGTGGAAACCGTGTCGCGACCCGGCCGCCCCACTTATTTGTCTTTAAATCCTCAGCGACAATCGCTCGAATAAAGTCGAGCTTGGTTGTAGAATCATTTGTGCTCATATTCACAATGCCTTTGGTGCTTTCAGTGCTGTAATTTAGCAGATTATAGTTGTCCAGAACAAAATTGACAGGGGGAATTTGTCAAAAATGTCTCGCTGGTTTGCAAATTGGCTAACCGGTCATCTGTTCTTGACAATAATTCTAATATAGCTTAATCTTTCATTGTTTTCACGTATTTTCCGTTAGTTTCAGAGGTTTACAATGGTCGTAACACGTTTTGCACCCTCACCGACAGGTTATCTGCACGTTGGTGGAGCCAGAACCGCTTTGTTCAATTGGCTTTTTGCCCGGCGGATGGGTGGTAAATTCATGCTTCGCATCGAGGATACCGACCGGAAGCGAAACACCCCGGCTGCTATGCAGCAGGTTATAGATGATTTGCACTGGCTTGGCATCGAATGGGACGAAGGCCCGGAAGTCACCGGGCCGAACGGGCCTTATCTGCAATCGCAGCGAAGAGACATCTATGACAAATACATAAAAAAACTGCTTGATGAGAAGAAGGCCTATTACTGCTTCGAGACGCCCAAAGAGCTTGACGCACTTCGAAAAGAGGCCGAGGCCCAAAAGAAAGGTTTTACATATTCCAGACCTGAAAAATTCCCTGATACAGAAGATGCCGACAAAGCCCGCTCACAGGGTTGGCCTGTAACTGTACGTTTTGCTGTTCCGCAGGATAGGGCCCTCGTTGTTGAAGACATTGTACGGGGCGAGGTTACCTTTGCAGCCGGAGAAATGGGTGATTTTATCATACAAAAGAGCGATGGATTTCCAACGTATAACTTTGCCTGTGTGGTTGATGACTATTTAATGAAAATCACCCACGTTATTCGCGGCCAGGAGCATCTTATGAACACGCCCGGCCAGCAGGAATTATGGAAAGCGTTGGGTTTCGGCGAGCTTCCGAAGTATGCACATATGTCCGTTACCGTTAGCGAAAAAGGCGGGAAGCTTTCCAAACGTGAAAAGCCGGAGGCTTTGTGGAATGCGATCAAGAATCTACCAGAAGATTATCTCTATGATGATTTATGTGATGTTGCCAAAATCAGTGATAATGAAATGAGAAATTTCATAAAGCGGAAAGTTAGTCCGGATATGCCCGCCATTGACTCAATGGCTGCCCATCTCGGGGTACATCTGCCGGAGATTAACATTGTCGATTTTTTCAAGAGCGGCTATCTGCCCGAGGCGATGGTAAACTTCCTTGCTCTGCTGGGCTGGAACCCTGGGGACAAGCGTGAAATTATCTCTGTTACGGAGCTAATCGATTGCTTTGACCTTTCGCGTCTGACAAAAACAAATAGTTTGTTTGACCGAAAGAAACTTCTTGCTTTCAACACCGAGCACATTCGGCGAAGCAATAAAGAAGAGCTTATTCAACATTTTAAGGACTACTTAAAGGCCATCGAATCTCCGGTTATATCAGCGGACGATGAGATGTTAGACAGAATAATAAGGGCTTGCGAAGGAGCACGCACGCTCGCAGATATCGAGCGCAAAAGCAGATTTCTATTTTTAGACAACGACCAGATAGAGTACGATGATAAAGCGGTTAAGAAGGTTTTGTTGAAAAATGATGGCTTGGCTGTTCTGAAAATCGTTCGTGGTAAGCTCGCTGAGATAGAACAGTTCAGCAGGGAGAATATCGAATCTGTATTGCGCAGCTTAGCTGAGCAAAGGCAGAGCGGACTTGGCAAGGTTGCTCAGCCGCTGCGTGTCGCCATTTGCGGAACCACTATCAGTCTGCCGATTTTTGACTCAGTTCAGATGTTAGGTAAAGAGAAGACTTTAGAGAGAATAGATAATACGCTGAAAATAGTCGAGGCAAAACCTCAGGCTTGAAGGAGATTGTAGTTGTCACTATTAGTAACGGGCTCGATAGCGATTGATACGGTAAAGACACCTTTCGGCGTGAGTGAAAATTGTATCGGTGGCTCAGCAGTATATTTTTGTATGGCAGCGGGCTTCTTTGGCCCAGTCAGGCTGGTGGGTGTCATCGGCTCAGATTGCCCGTTTGATTTGGCGCAGGTTTTTGCCGGCAGGGACGTTGATTTGACAGGTTTGGAAATCAGGAAAAACAGCAAGACATTTCGCTGGGTCGGGTCATACAGTGAGAATATGGACAATAGGACAACGGATTATATCGAATTAAATGTTCTTGCAGAGGAGCCACCTGGGGTGCCGGAGGGATTTAGTGACAGCAAATTTGTTTTTCTTGCGAACACAGCGCCAAATCTGCAGCTCAAATTACTCAATCAAATCGATCGCCCTGTTTTCGTAGCTGCGGATACTATGGACTTTTGGATTGAGGGACATCCCGAAGACTTGAAAAAATTGATAAAAAAAATCAACTGCTTGATAATCAATGAAGACGAGGCAAGACTGCTGACGGCCGAACATAATCTGATAAAGGCGGCAGAAAAAATACTGGATATAGGTACAGAAGTGGTGGTTATTAAAAAAGGCGAGTCGGGTTCGATAATTTGCGCCGGCGGTGAGAGATTTGTTCTGCCAGCCTTTCCGGCCGCTGAGGTTAAAGACCCAACAGGTGCTGGTGACAGCTTCGCTGGCGGGCTGATGGGTTATCTGGCACAAGTCGGCAGGACTGATTTTGAATCATTAAAACAGGCACTTGCCTACGGCACAGTGGCTGCCTCTTTTACAATTGCCGATTTCTCGCTGGCAGGTTTGACTTCGATAAACAAAGCTGATATCGACAGAAGACTCGAAACCTTGCGAAAGCTGACACAGTTTTAGTGGTTAAACGTAATGCGATGCTTTATAGCGATAGATATTGATGAGAAAATCAGAAGCGCCTTGAGTGAGTTGCAGCGGCAGTTGCAGAACGGCATTGATGTGAAAAAAAGCGACCTCAAGTGGGTAAACCCACGGAATATACACCTGACGTTGAAGTTCCTGGGTGAAATTAAAGATGCAAAAGTTGTTGAGGTTTGTAATATAGTTAGAACTGTTGCCGGCAGACATGAAAGTTTTGAGCTGGATATAGAATCGGTCGGCCATTTTGGCGGCAAAAGTCCTAAAGTTTTATGGGTTGGCACAGGTAGGGGAGAGGAAAATCTGTTAGAATTACAGAAAGATATTGAAAAGTCGCTGGCTTTGGCCGGCTGGCCACAGGAAACGAGAGAGTTTTCCGGTCATCTGACATTGTGCAGGGTTAGAAACTCCAAAGCAGGCATCAAGCTGGCGCAAGTAAGCGAAGATTACAAAGATTTTAAGCTCGGAACGATACCGGCCAATTCGATTTCGGTTTATCAAAGCGAACTGAAGCCGAGCGGGCCCGTTTATACGCTTTTAGGAAATTGTAAACTGCAATAAGTAACCCCAAGAATCGGAGGAAAGTAAAAATGGCGAAAATATCACCACAGCAAAAAGGCACAGGAAGCAAATCCGGAGGTAAAGTAGAGCGTTTGAGACCCCAGGCCACCGGTAAAGAAAATGCTTTGGAGCGTGTGATTGCACAGATTGAGAAGCAATACGGCCAGGGTGCTATAATGCA
>CAZTWR010000098.1:0-6932 GCA_964618055.1 uncultured Pirellulales bacterium
AAATGGCAAAGGCCTCGGCAACCGGCGACCCTCGTTTCTTTGCCGACCCCATCACGGCCGACGAGTTGGGGCAGCTTGATGTTGAAATCTCGGTGCTTTCACCACTGCAGAAAACAGATGACCCATTGAATCTGCGTCTTGGAGTTGATGGTATCTATGTAAAAAGGGCAGGTGCATCCGGCTGCTTTCTGCCTCAAGTTGCAATTGAGACCGGCTGGAGTAAAGAGGAGTTTCTTTCATACTGCTGTGCACACAAGGCAGGTTTGCCCGCTGATGCCTGGAAGGACCCTGAAACGGAAGTTTATCTATTCACCGCTGAGGTATTCGGCTCAGAGTTCAAAGAAATCTAAGGTAGGAAAGACTCAATTATGACAAGAAAACTTGCATTGATTTGCATACTGGGCATTGTCCCTGTCATCGGCTGTCTTGAAAGTCAGTCTCAAATTGACAGCTCCGAAGCTCGGCGGATAGATACGACTGCCGGGATGATTGAGTATTTGTACAAGCAGAATTTGCCGGCGCTGGAATCCGTTGGGGTTTGGCAAAACGAATATGGGCCGGGGCTGAAACTTACTACCGCTCACTATGAGATATTTACCACGCTTTTGGAGCCTTTGATGCTTTCACAGGTCCCCGGGTTTGTGGAATCGGCATACCGTGGCTATAACAGTCAGTTGCCTGAGCCGATTGAGACGACAATTAAGCTCACCGTTTATCTTTTTGCCGAGCGCAAGCAGTGGGAGGATTTCACGAAGAGCTTTACCGGCCCGCAGGCGCCGATGTACCTTAAAATAAAGGTTGGTGCATATTACTTAAAGGGTGCCTGCGTGACATATAATATCGGCAGAGAGCGAACTTTTTCCGTGATTGGACACGAGGGCTGGCATCAGTTCAACAAGAGGCATTTCAAATTCCGTCTTCCGAGTTGGATTGACGAAGGTATTGCAATGCTCTTTGAGACCAACAGATATGAACAGGGGTTATTTTATTTTGAGGCTGGCCGGAATCTGAGTCGATTAGGCGGTTTGAAGCAAACACTGATGAACGACAAAATGATACCGCTAAAACGGTTGATAGCTATGAACCCGGGGGAAGCGATTGTTACGAGTGATGAGACTGTAATGGCCTTTTACAGTCAGTCCTATGCGTTGGTGCGGTTTCTGCGGGAAGAAGACTACGGAAAACGGCTTGGCAATTATCGTCAACTGCTCCTGGATGGACTAAATGGCAAATGGCCGCTCGAAAAACAAGGCAGAAGAATCGCAGGGGACAGAAATATCCCGATGACTGTCTGGTGGAACCGGGCTATCGGCACAAAACTGTTCGAATATTACATAGGCGACGATTTTAACCAAATCGAGAAAGAGTATCTGACGTTTTGCAGGAAGATAGTTTACCACATACGTTTCGTAAGGTAGCGTAAGAAAAGGGCAGATGCAGCGTCCGGTATCCATCATTTTAGCTTCGGTTTCACCCCAGCGAAAACAGTTGTTAGCCGACCTGCTGCCTCGACTTGTCCCCTTTCCTGTCTTCCGACAGGAAGACAAGGGGGCAGAGGCAAGAGCCGGCTATGAATTTACAGTTGTCCCTCCAGAGATTGATGAGTCAGCGTTTACGTCTGAGGGTACAACAGCTTGTGAATATGCTAAGAGACTGGCCTTAGCAAAAGCAAGAGACGTGGCCGGCAGGTTCCCTGACTGTTTAGTTATCGCTGCGGACACCGTTGTGGATTTTCAGGGGCAAATAATCGGCAAAGCCGCTGATGCAAAGCAGGCGGAGCGGATTACCAGAAAACTCTTTAGTGCGCCTCATAAGGTGATAACCGGTGTTGCAGTTGTTAGAATGGCTGATGGCATCGAGATTGTTGAGAGTGAGACCACGACCGTTTATCCTAAACGATTGACTGATAAGCAGATAGCTGAGCATATTAAAAGCCAATCCTGGCGGGACAAGGCTGGGGCGTATGCGATCAAGGAAAACGGCGATGAGTTTATCGAGAAAATAGAGGGTAGCTTGACAAACGTGATGGGTCTGCCGATGGAACTTATGCAGCGACTGCTGAAAAAATTTATCGATTAAAAAACAGGGTTTTTTGGGGTTTTAAGGGGATTTTGGGGGCTATCCGCCATAGGTGGGTAAAAATGGGGTTGGGAGTTTAAAATGGGGAGCTTGGGTAATTTGAAAACACGAAAAATGGGGGTAAGTTTTTTCGTAAAATGGCTTGAAAGGGGGCAACGGCACGTGTTTAAGAGCAAACGTTCAAAAATATTCGAAAACGTTTGAAAACTGTACAGAAACGTTCGAAAACTATATGAAAATATTCGAAAACTGATACGAAATATTCAAAAACTGATGCAAAATCTTCGAAAATATTTGAAGATTTTGCAAGTGCGCAAGAGCACAAGGCATAAGAGCACAAGGGAGTGAAAATTCAGGTGCAGGTTGCCCAGATTAACACAGTTTTTTGCCTCGGGGGTTCCTTTTCTGACCAAAGCAAGTGGCAAGTTGCAGAAGGCGCTGGGAAAGTTAAAAGTTAAAAATTAAAAGTCAAAACCATAGCTTAAAATTCAAAACTAGTGGGGAACTTCGATTCGGCTTTTGAGGGGCACAAGCTTGGCGGGGACCCTCGATTACGGTGTTCGAGGGCAGGCAGGCGAGAGGAAATCTTTCTTGATTAAAGTGACTCGGGGATGGTAATATGTAATCCGCCTTCGCTATTCTTCTTAGCTGAAGCTTCCGACTTCGTTCCGATAGACGGTATCGGGACTACGCCGGACAAGTGGGCGGAAAAGCCAGCTACGGCGGACAAGGAGGATATATGATAAAGAAGGTGAGGAAACTCCGACTATATAAAGCGGGACCATTATATTGAAGTATCGCGCAATCAATAATCATAAAAATAGTTGAATTAGTGGAGGCAAAAAAATGAACGTTTTTAGTATAGTTGCTGGCGTGGCATCAATAGTATCTTTATTTGTGAGCATATTAGCCCTCAAGGGTGTGCATGATGTGAAAATACAAATTGGATTTACGGACAAATCACGTACAAAAATCAGCCAAAAGGCAACTGGAAGTGACATAAAGCAAGCAGGGGGAAATATGAATGTCTGAGGACGATGTACCCAAAAGAAGAGTTAAGCAAACCGCAAAAGGCAAACACATAACCCAAGTCGCACATGACTTAGTTATTAAACTTCCTGCCGAGAAAGAAAAACTTGTTTTTCCGTTTGTGCCGAGTTTGCATAATCAGACGCCGCCGGAGGAGAATTTTGTTGGGAGAGAAGAATATCTTAAAACTATCACGGAATGGTATAAAGACCCAAAGGTGCGGATTGGGGCGCTGATTGGCTGGGGAGGGGTGGGAAAATCGGCGCTTGTGCGGAAGTGGTACGATAAACTGGAAGCTAATAACATTCGGCCGGATGGAATCTTCTGGTGGAATTTTTATATTCTCCCTGATCTTGAGCAGTTTTTGAATGCGCTTTTAAGATATGTCAGCGGAGAGCAAATTGAGCCGGAGACAATAAAGAACACGTGGGAAAAAGTTGACAGGATAAAAGATTATATCAGCAAAGGGGTATATCTAATCATATTAGACGGGCTGGAGGAGATGCAGAAAGGCCAAACGAGCGGAGAGGAATTCGGCTGTATGCAGCACAAGGAATGTGCAGATATGCTACGATTTTTAGCGGACACAAAAGGGAGTGGGTTGTGCCTGATAACTACGCGATATCCACTGACAGATATTCAAAGTTACAAGGGGCAAGTTTATCGAAATAAAGAGATAGAGCGATTAAGTAAAGAGGATGGGCGAAGATTATTTGAAAAGGTGGGAGTAACAGGCAGCAAGGAGGAAATAGATTCTGTTATAGAGGAATATGACGGGCATGCACTAAGTCTGACACTTCTTTCAAAGTATCTTGTTGAGGATTTTGGAGGGGATATAACAAAAGCGAAGGCGATACCAGCATTTTATTCGGATGAAGAGGCGGGCGGTAAGGCGCACCGAATACTTCTATGGTATGCGAAGCAGCTAAATGAAGAACAGCGGGCATTTATGAAGATATTTTCTTTATTTAGAAGAGCGGTGCGTGAGGGAGATTTTGAGGGGGTATTTCGGGCAGAGATGGAAACAAAGATGAATCAGTCATTGAGAGAAATGAATATATTTGTATTTAAGCAAATGGTAAATAATCTAGTTAACAGGCGGCTCATATCGAAGGACAAGGACGGAACTTTCGCCACACACCCATTGATAAAGAACTATTTTGATTCCATATTTAAAGAAGCAGACAAGAAATTATGTCATAAGCGGATATATCAGTATATAGGCGAATATGCACCGGAGCGGGCGGAGACGTTGGAGGAGATGCAGCCATTATTCGAGCAGGTGTATCACGGCTGTGCCGCAGGGCTTTATGATGAGGTCGATGCGAATATACGCAGAGAGAAAATATATAGATGGAATGAAAGGTATCTTGTTAACAAACTTGGTGCATGGGAGACTGCACTTTCTCTTGTCAAGACCTTCTTTCCAGAAGGTAACCTTTCAAAAATCCCGTTAGTAAGCAACAAGATAGACCAAAACTGGCTACTTAATGAAGCAGGGCTGGCACTTTTGTGTACAGGCAGACCAGAAGAGGCGGAAAGACCATTTATGACAGCGATTAAAAAAGATATTGAAGATACAGGTGGAAAAAATGCTTCTGCGGGTTATCAAAACTTAGCTGACCTGCGATTTAGAACCGGTGGGATTAAGTTGGGACTAGAGAGTGCGAAAAAGGCACTTGGTTTAGCAGAGAAAGCAAAGGATGATGATTATATCATAAATTCAAAAGCGCATCTTGGCTGGGGACTTTATCTATTGGGCAAAACGGAAGAGGCAGAAAATGAGTTTCGTCAAGCGGATAAGTTTTCCATAAAGACAAGTGGTTATCGGCTCTACAGTCAACGAGGAGTTAACTATGCTTCCTTGCTCATATCAATGGAGAGGATTGATGAGGCCTTTGAACGGACAAAACAGAACCTTGAGATTTGTCAGAAGAGTAATTGGCCAGATGACATCTCAAGATGTTACCGCTGCTTGGGAGCTATTGAGAGGATAAAGGGAGATAAAAAGCAGGCGGAGGAGCATCTTCAATGGGCACTTGAGATTGCGAAGAAGGTTGGAATGCCTGCACTTGAAATCGAGGCATTGCTTGAGCGCGCCAAGCTGCGCTTGGATTTAAAAAGGAATGAAGATGCAATTGGCGATGCAGAGCAAGTCCTGAAGATATGCAGCAGGACTGGGTTTAAGCTCTATGAGCCGGGGGCGGAGATAGTATTGGCAAAGGCATATTTGGCGGAAAAAGATTATGAGAAAGCAGAGAGAAACGCCCGAACAGCGTACGATAAGGCAATCGGTATGAAATACCGGTGGGCGGAAGGCGATGCAGGGCATTTGCTGGGAGAGATATATTTAGCAATGGGTCAAAAGGAGCAGGCTGAGGAGTGGATAAAAAAAGCGGTCAAATGCAGAAAAGAAATAAAGGACCCGAAAGTGAAAGAGTCGGAGGGGATGCTGGATGCGCTGGTAAAATCAAAAATTAAAAATCAAAGAGCAAAATGACAGAGCAAAATTCAAAAATTATTTAGCCGTAGACAGTGGGAGGGAAATCGGGGTATCAGGTTATCAGGGGATTAGAGAATTGGTTAGTTAGTTAATTAGTGGATTGGTTAATGGGCCCCAGATAACGACATTCTGGGGTCTTCGCTACGCTACGAGGGTCTTCGCTACGCTATGAGGGTCTTCGCTGCGCTTCGAAAAAACTGGATCCCAGATAAAAGAGTTCTGGGATCTCCGCTTCGCTACGAGGGGTTAAATATTTTTGAGATTGCCACGGCCTACGCTTAGTAATAATAGTTGCTTTTTTTCAAAGTAGTGTTATAAAGTTTTTTTGTCGCTTACTTATAACCAAAGTGGCTGGAACGCATTATGGGCTATGTAATTGTTGCTGTTACCGTCTTTGTATGTGTGTTTCTGCTTGTTGCCCGCATATACACAGCTAAAGACAAAAAGCAAGATGAAGCGTCACAAGGCGCAAGTAAGGATGTGGATGAGGGGGCAGAGGCGGAAGCTGGAGAATAGCTAAGCCTGTCAGGATTTGCTACCTCGGTCGCATTAATATGTATCACTAACAGGGATTAAAGCGGATTCTATGAGACTTAGGCCTAAAGAGAGTCTGACGGAGGAGGAGGTCCAGAGTGGTCTGCGTTACGTTATCAATGATGGTGTGGCATCGCAGGCGATGGGGATATTGACGGGGGGAGTCTTTTTAATCGCTTTTGCGATTAAGCTTGGAGCTTCCAACTTAACTATCGGGCTGCTGGCGGCAATTGGGCCGTTGGCACAATTGCTTCAATTGCCTTCCATAATCTTAGTGGAAAAGGTGCGCAATAGGCGGGCTATCACGCTGGCCTCAGCGGGGCTGAGCCGGGTGTGCTGGCTGCTGATAGCACTTATTCCCTTTTTGTTTGCCAGTGAAATCGGGCTTGGGGTCCTGGTGGTTTCGATAATCGGAACCTCGGCTTTCGGGGCAATTTCGAGCTGCAGCTGGAATTCGTGGATGCGGGACCTGATACCTCAAAACATACTCGGTTCGTTTTTCTCAAAGAGGATGCGGATTGCTACCGGCGTTGGTATCGGCTTGAGTTTAATTGCCGCTGTATACCTTGACTTCTGGAAGAAGTTTTTTGCCGGCTATGAGATACACAGCTACTCGGTATTGTTTTTGGCAGGTTTCGGTGCGGGTGTTCTCGGCCTTTACTATATATCACGAATACCTGAAAGACGTATGCCGGAGGTCAAAGAAAAGCCCAAAATTTTGAAACTATTGGTTCAGCCATTCAAAGATGATAATTTCAGGAAGCTGATAACATTTCTGGCCTCGTGG
>CAZTWR010000099.1:0-6921 GCA_964618055.1 uncultured Pirellulales bacterium
TGGTACGCGATGCAAAGTATTTCCGCCTGGCCTGCCGTATCTGCGCCGAGCTTGGTGCCCAGTTCATAAAAACTTACTATGTGGAGGAAGGTTTCGAGACGGTTACCGCTTCGTGCCCGGTACCAATTGTTATGGCCGGCGGCAAAAAAATACCTGAACCGGACGCCCTGACGATGGCCTACAACGCCATCCAGCAGGGTGCCGCAGGCGTTGATATGGGTCGCAACATCTTCCAGAGCGATTCTTCCGCAGCTATGATGCAGGCCATCCGTAAGATTGTGCACGAAAATCTAAAACCGAAAGAGGCCCTGGAATTTTATGAAACCCTCAAAGCCAAGGAGCAAAAAACCAAATAATGAACGAAAAATCGCTCCCTCTGAAAGACAAAGTCGCACTGATAACCGGCGCAGCCGGCGCTATCGGCTATGCCATCTCGCAGGTACTACTGGAAAACGGCTGCCGTGTAGCAGTGAGTGACCTGCTCGGCCAAAAACTCGATGATTTTACAGCGGATTTGAAAAAGCAGGTACCCGACAGGGTAATCGGCATTGGGCTCGACGTCACAGACAAAGAATCTGTGAAAAAGGGTTTTCAATCCGTCATAGACGCCTGGGGCAGAATCAACATCGTAGTTATAAATGCCGGCATCGCACTGGTCTCAACTTTAATAGAGATGGATATCGAAGCTTTTCGCAGACTGGAAAAGGTAAACGTGGAAGGTACGCTCCTGACGCTTACCGAAGCCGGTCGCCGATTTATCAAACAGGCGGTAGGAGGGGACATCATCATTATGTCCACCAAGAACGTTCCATCTCCCAGTGCCGGATTTGGCGCTTACAGTGCCACCAAGGCTGCCTGTCACCAATTGGGACGCATTGCCAGCCTTGAATTTGCCCAGTACGATGTTCGCGTGAATATGGTCGCACCTGACGCAGTATTCTCAGAAGGTAAATACAAATCGGGTCTGTGGGAAACTATCGGAGCCGACCGAATGAAAGTCAGAGGAATGGATGAAAAGCAACTGCAGGAGTATTATCGCAATCGAAATCTGCTTAAGACAAGCATCGCTGGACGGCATGTTGCCAACGCCGTGCTGTTCTTTGCCACGCGTCAAACGCCCACCACCGGTGCTACAATTCCTGTGGACGGCGGCTTGCCTGATGCCACACCACGATAAACTTGCTCTTGTTCCCAAAAGCATAACAGCTAAAGCGGGAATACACCAACCAAGGGGAGCCCAACACTTTTCGAAAGAAATTGGCGAACGGTTCAGGTGAAAGCCAATCTTAAGACTGGATTCTCAGTAGCAGCGGTGGTGTAAGGATTATTCCTCTACTTCCGGACAGGACATAATGTAGTCAAGAACATCGCTTAAATTGGCTGTTGCGACAGCAATGGTACAGTCGGCAGCGCCATAATAGAGACTAAGCTTGTTAGTCTCTTTGTGAACAATAGCTCCGGAAGGGAATATGACGTCACCGACATCACCAACTCGCTCATAAAACTCCCGCGGCCCTAAAACCCATTCATCGCTTCTCCGCAGGACTTTCCACGGCTCTTCCAAATCCAAAAGAGCCAGTCCAACGCGGTATATTGCGCCTGCTGAGGTAACACGTACGCCGTGATAGAATATCATCCAACCGTGTGGGGTTTCTATGGGCTGACAAGCCAGGCCGACTCTATGGCAGTCCCAATAGGCAGACCTTGTCCTAATCAGGGCTCTATGGTCGCCCCAGTGCTTCAAATCGGGAGAGAAACTAATCCACATATGTGCTTCACCACGGACAATCGGCCTATGAATTAATGCAAATCGTCCCCTGACTCTGCGAGGAAACAAACAGGCGTCTTTATCTTCCGGAGGCAAAAGAGCACCGAGACGAGCAAAGGTCCTGAAATTTTTGGTAATCGCCAGCGAGACCACAGGCCCGCCCTCGCTAAAAGAGGTATATGTAATGCCAAACTGCTTCTGCTCTTCGAGCCAAACAATACGAGGGTCCTCCAGTCCCCACTTTTCCTCCCGCGAACTTTGGTCGGCCTCCATAGTTGGTGCAGGGTCAATTTCCCAGTTCGTTAACCCATCGGCGCTGCGTGCCACCGTAAAATGTGAGAAGCCGCGCATATCCTCAACGCGAACCAACAGCAGTATCTCTGTATTTAACTTAACTGCTGCGGGATTAAAGACCGCATTTGCCGGATAAGGCCAGTTTTCCGGCGTTAATATCGGATTGCCTTTATACCTTTTGAAAAGCTCATGCGCCTTTCTTTGCCGTAAAAACTCGACCATCGTTTTAGCCCCAAAATATCAAGGGACACTGTGAAGTTGCCTCTTACATCGTCTAATTTTAATCGGCAAGATTAGTAGCTTACCGTAAATCAAAGTTCGAATTTTAAGTATTGCTATACAAAAATTTATCGGCTCATCGGCTAAATCCGGGCAATTATGGCAGCAGGTACCAGTTCCGACAGGTCTGGAAGAACCTAATCTGTAAGACTGCATAGGCCCAGCATAGTAGCAAACTCAGAGCTACCGGTCAAGTCCAAAGGCTATTGACTCCCAATACCGTCTCTGCTATTCTGCCCAGTCTTTAGGAGAACAGTTAGATGAAAATCGACCGTTTAGTTCTCGGTGCGTATCAAACTAACTGCTATATCCTGCGCGAAAGTGAAGCAGCCAAAGACTGCCTGATTATTGATACAGGTCTCCAGGCCGGTGAGCTTGTCGATTTTCTCCAACGGCATAAACTAAATCCGGTTGCTGTGGTTCTCACTCACGGCCACGCAGACCATATTACCGGTCTGGTCGCATTGCGAAGCCAATTCCCCGACATAAAGGTCTATATCCATAAGCTCGACGCCGAAATGCTCACAGGAGCAAAGGATAACCTCTCAGCTATGACGGGTGTACTGTTTAGCTCCGAGCCGGCTGATTTTTCTTTGAAAGAAGGGGACGTAATCAAGCAGGCAAATATAAAGCTGGATGTCCTTCATACCCCTGGCCACACCCCGGGCGGCATTTGCCTGTATTCAAAGGCCAACGGCATTGTTTTTGTAGGTGATACTTTGTTTGCCGATTCGGTTGGTCGAACGGATATGCCGGGCGGAAGTGCAACGCAATTGCTCAAGAGCATAAAGGAAAAACTTTGTATTCTGCCCGACGAGACTTTCGTTTATCCCGGCCACGGCCCACAAACTACAATCGCCCAGGAAAAGGCAAACAATCCATTTTTGAAATAAATTCCTTGTGCAGTTTAGTTTGACGGCTAAAAGGCTTTTTGTTATTTTAATTATAGATATGGCAAAGAATGGTGGGCTCCTATTTTGCTTAGATATTACCGGAATGAGGTATCGAAATGGTTTTGTGCATAAGACCTTAGAATAGCTGAATCCCTGCGTACAGAAATGTTTTTGAGATTGCTATATTATAAGCTAGGTAAAGAGAAAGCAAAAACACTCCCAATCTGGGCAGTATCTATATTTCTTATCTTTTTGATGACTTTCTTCAGCTTCAACTGTAGAAAGAAAGAGAGTTCTCACCGACCTCCACCAGACAAGCGCTGGCGCAAGAACTATGAGGATGTGAAAGCTAAGCGAAAAGAACTTGATAAGGAGATGGAGCAGCTTATTCGCGACGCTTTCTGGGAGAGGGATCCTGATAGTAAAATGTATGAATTTCTAACACATGAGAGCTACAAGATAGACCTAAATCCTTTGGCCTTCTCTGCGACCAATAAGCTCCTGCTCAGAAAACCAGGCGACATTAGTCTTCATTCTAGAGTCGCAAATATACTTATTCAAGAAGGATTCTATGAAGAAGCGGAAAAGTATATCAAGAGTGAATTAAAGCAGCATCCCGATGAGCCCGTCTTGGTTACAGCTTTGTTGCGAAACTATATAGCAAACTGGGATATAGAGAAGGCCGAGAGCCTTTTGCGAGATTATAATGATATAGGATTCAAGGATGGTTCAGTTTTCTGGTTAATAAAAGCTAACTTATGTATGGCACAGGATGATTTCGAGGGAGCGTACGAGTGCTTCGTCGCAGGATTAAAAGATGATGATGCTTATCAGCTTGGATTCCCAGGCTACCGCGATTTTGCTTGTGCTGCACGAAAACTGAGATTTCCATTAATGGATTCGCATTATTATTGTTTGTATAGGCCTAATGAAGCACCTACTCACGTTCAGGAACTTTATGACCTTGTCAAGAATGATCAGCCGTACCAGATGGTCAGAAGCGAGCTTATGATTGAACTTCCCGGCAGAGAGAAGTTAATATTTAGGCACAAGTTTTATATTTCATTCACGGAGCAGACAAATCTTCTCATACTTCCGGTGTTGGTAGCACCGTATGAGGTCAAAAACTTCCAAACAGATGTTGACAAGGATTACGAGTACCTGGAGTCGGTGGTCGAATGTGGTTTGACTAAGATTTGTAAGATTCAATTTGTTGAGCCTGTTCAAAAGGGGGATGTGGCAGTAGTAAATGTCTGGTATGATGCCAAACTTAGGATTGGGGCAGATGAGTTTGGGCAGTGGTTTGAGTGTCCTGTTGTATACCCTACTGAATTATGTATTTCGACCGGACCTGAATTTACAATAGATAAAAAAAACACAAAGAAAATCAACAAAGAAAAACAGTTGCATATCGATGTTCTGCAAAATAACGGAAGATATGACGTTGTGATTAAGGACAGTCCGATGTTGGCAATTCCAAGCATCTTTTTTTTACAGCAACAAGGTGTGTTGTGGGCTGGCAATCAGGCCTTAAGTATTGTTCCATTTTTGGCCTGTCTAAGTTGCTTTTTTGCGGTGATCCGGCGTTCAAAACATGAAAAAGGGGTTTGGTGGAGTTTCTGGCTGGGTCTAATTCTTTTGGCTGTCTGGATAATTCTGCCAAACGAGTTGCTAAGTATTCCGAAAGTTGCTTTAGGCGGGTTTGTTTCACCCAGCTTTGGATTTCCGCAAGGTGTTCTTACGTTGATACTCATCTCTTTAGCTATAATTATAAGCCTTTTCGCATTTTTGCTGGAAGCTCAAGTAAATTTAATTCAAATACCACAGGATAGTAGGTTTGGTTTATACTACCCACTTATTATTCCACTTTTATTAGGCATTGGCCTCTCGAGTTCAATCACTGGTTCATGGATTGTTGATATTGGTTGGACACCGTCTAGCTACTTAACTGTCTTCTCCATAACTTTGCAAGGCGTATTTCTGTTTGGTATCATATTGCATCACGAAAAGAAGAAATCCGAGTTTTATCATATGATTTTAGGGATGTTGATAGGTCTTGGTTTGGTCGTGTATTTGCCTAGATTGAAGATTGTTTTTATAGTGTTGACTGCATTGTGGATTGTATTTTTTATCTGGGTAGGATTTATAAATTATCGCATTTGGCGGGGCAAGTTATCGACGGTTGTGAGTGATGACACCCCCTTGCTAGAGAGCGTAGAGCTACAACTAAAGTCATTCTCGGATAAATATCCCCATGTTTTAAAGGTGGGACTGATTACTTCCTTGACAGCTGGTTTCATCTTGACAGCTGGTTTCATCTTGACAGTAGTCAAGCTCGTGAAGATGGTCCAATAGAAACATCTGCTGGTGATGAGAGGTCCCTTTGGTCAGGTGTTCCAGCACAAAGCTTTGGTGTCGGATCAAACAAAATTCAGCGATTATAAGAGAAAAGTTAAATAGCAAAGTTGTAGGGTGTGGTCAGTGATTATTAGAAGTTGTTGTTGAAGTATTCCGGCTTGCCGTCGTCACTGTCGTAACGTGTCGAATCTTCCCCCTCCGCGTCGATTCTAACTCGCTCGATATGCTCAGCTTGTTTGCTGATACTGTCAATGGTAACCAGAATTGCACTCATTTTCACATCGCCGGTTGCTATTTCAAACGGGACCGGCATCCGGGTCCTGAATGACTTTAAGACACTCTCAGCACCTCGGCCGAGAACCGAATCATGGCCACCCGTCATACCGATATCAGTAATATATGCCGTGCCTTTAGGCATAATTTTTTCGTCGGCTGTTACAACGTGGGTGTGAGTGCCGAAAACACAACTTACCCTGCCGTCAAGATGATAGCCCATTGCAATCTTTTCGCTCGTGGCCTCGGCGTGGAAGTCAACGATTATGACCTCGGCTTGCTGCTGAAGTTGAGGCAGAATTCTATCAACAGCATTATAAGGGCAGTCAGCCGGCTTCATAAACAGACGGCCTATCAGAGAGACGACCCCTACGGTCGGCCCCTTAGCGGTTTTATAAATCCCGATTCCTCTGCCCGCTGCAAATTCGGACAGATTCGCAGGCCGGGCAATATTGTCAGCTATCTCCAGCGTCTTAATAATATCTCTTTTACGGTAGGTATGGTCCCCTAACGTAATCAGGTTCACTCCGTATCTTAGCAGTTTGGTGTATATTTGCGGGGTCAGGCCGGAGCCGCCGGCAGCGTTCTCAGCATTAGCTATTACGCAGTCGATACTCAGCTTTCTAACCAGCGACTTAAGTTTATCGGCGACAATATGCCTGCCAGGCCGACCCACTATATCACCAATACAAAGAACATTTAGCTTCATAATTCGTTGCTCGTGGTTCGATTCACTAATCGCTCCGACCATCCATTATTTTGCATACTCGATGCAGCGAACCTCTCGTAGAAGCGTTACCTGGATTTCGCCGGGATAAGCCATTTCACTTTCAATCTTGTTGGCAATATCACGTGCGATTTTCATCGCTGATTCATCGTCAACTTTTTCCGCATTGACAATGACGCGGATTTCGCGTCCAGCCTGAATTGCGTATGCGTTTTCGACGCCCTTGAAGCCGCTGGCGATATCTTCCAGCCTCTCTAAGCGCTTGATATATCTTTCGAGCGTTTCTCTTCTGGTACCCGGCCGCGAGGCACTAATCGCATCGGCAGCGG
>CAZTWR010000100.1:0-6909 GCA_964618055.1 uncultured Pirellulales bacterium
AGGCCAACCGGCGTCCTGGACATGCAACCTGCCTCTCCGCCATCCGGTCGAAGCCATTCGCCCCCGTATTCACTTTTCAAAAATCGGTTTTTCTGAGCGAAACAATCCTATAATAATACATACCCTATTTCTTGGAGGCAGTTTTCTTTATAACTTTTTTCTTTGCCACCTTTTTTTTGATAGCTTTTTCTTTCGGTGGTTCCATAATTCTAAAGACGGGAATTGACAGCGGAGGTAAACCCATTCGGACGACATTATTCTGTACGAATTCTCGCCAGTACGGCCAAGCATTATAAATGCCATTTAAATTTGCAAATTGTTCAAATGCTTTTTGGGTTAGGCCCTCAAAGTTTTCTATCTTATAAGATAGAACAAAAGAAGCATTGATAAGAATAACCGGTTTTCGGGTTTTGCTCTCAGTAAAAGCTTCAAAGTGGAATTTGGCGATAACAATAATATAGCTGGTTTTTTTGTCCGCTTGTACCTCAGTTGAATAATTGATATTGTACGTCTTTTTACCTAGCATGGCTTCTGGTGTTTGTTCACATTTGGAGCTTATCAATCGAACATCCTTTAGTTGTACTCGATCAGAAACTAATAGACCAGCACCGAACTTGTTTTCTCTTTTTACAACCTTGGTTTTTACCTTTTTTTTCGCCATTATTTAAGCCGCCTGAGATAACCCTTCTTGCACGTCTTTATTAATTTCTCGATATTCAGATTCTTTCATCGTGAGGTCTACCGATGGAGCCCATTGATTTAAAGTAGTGCTCTCGAGTATGCTATCTATGTCAAGTGGAACAGCGGACACAGCGAACTTTGAATCAAGTGCATACAGAAGATCAGCTACAGTCGTGAGTCGCATATTGTGGTCACCGCTCAGGAGTTGCGTTATATTGCTTTTACTAACACCCGCACGTCTCGACAGATCTGCCTTATTAACTCCTTTTTCCTCCATAACTCGGCTGATGGCCTCTGTAACTTCAAATATCAAATCCTCACGATAGTAGAGTTTTCTACCTTCGTCGTCAGACATAAGTTTTTCTATAAATGTTTTAGCCATTTTAGGAACTCCCTATTCACTTATTGCGACAATAATGAAATATGTTCATTCCTTATATTCTTTGCACGTTCAATTTGCCTTGAAGGCGTATCTCCTGTTTCCTTGTTGAAGCCATGAGTAAGCAACCAAGTTTTCCCCGACGGAAAACACAACACACGAACTTTAGGGTGGGTTTTGAACTCCCATATTTTCCCACGTAGCTTTCTGAAACGTTCCTTATCCCAGATTTTTCCAGTATATGCAAGTTGCTTAAAAGACCTTGCTAGTGTTGCTTGGTCTGATTTTCCCAGATTTTCAATGAAATCCTTGGCCGGTCTATTGCCGTTTTTTCGACGGGCATAAGCCACAATAGCACACGGCCCTTTAACTAACGGGTCGTCTCTGAAGTCTATTACGGCTTTATTCGTCATTTGTTTGCCAGCAGTTTAATTATAACTTAACTTTTAGTCTGAGTCTAAAACAATTTGCAAAAAAATCAACAATATTTTGCAAATTTGCTGATTATTGCGAAAAATCCAGTTGCAAGGCACATAATATAGTGTACCAAACATCGAAATCTACTATATATAGCCACTACAGGCTTTGCATAATTTTACAAAAATCTGTGAAATTGCCGGGCACTAGAAGCAATACATAGAAGAAAATTTCCCCCGTGACTAAATCTGCATCTGAGATGGAACTCGCAGGCCAAACTGTATATTACCTTATACCATAAGCCTGCCAAACTGCAATAAAAGTTTGTTTTTCGTGGCGTACCGCCCCCGCTCGTAACAGGATTTTCTGAAGGTTTTTGTCCGGCTGTGTTTTAAGATGACTCGCTGAAAGCCATTTAATTCTTCTGACGAGATTTCATAAATAATGTATTTATGAAAGAATTCAACGTCTTAGAATCTATTTTTGTTGTATTCGTTCGCTTCTGAAGTTCTTTAATAGATTGTATCACTATATGCGTTAATATGGCACCTGGCCTGGGATAACCGGCTACGATATAATGGGGCCCCTTGGTTAATTCTCCCTTTTCTTTTTCTAATGTCGGCCTGACGCCGTCCGGGGTTATTAAGGAATTGGCATGCTGGAAGATAATCTTATCCATTACTTTATATACTTCTTTACTTTCTTTGACCAGGCCGTAATAATCAAGAAGCTGGGCTAAAACATAATTTGATGCTATCCATACGTCTTTTCCCTGGTCCGATTCTACCGGTTTACCATTCTTTGTCCGGGCAGTGGCCCAGCCCATAAGGGTCCGGTTATTCCTATAAATCGTCTTGAGGGCTTTTCTTGCTCTCTCATCAGGGATAAAAGGCTCTTCTCCCATTGATATCAATGACCACAAGCCATCCAGCTGATTGGTCCAGACATCTGCGTTTGTTTTTCCTGTAACAGGGTCATAGCAGGTGGTATAATACTGCATTCTGCGGCCACTGCTGTTTTTCTTGTCTCTCCATAATGTCTCATAAACCACAGAGGCTCTTTCGAAACTCTCTTCGTATTGTTTTTTGGCGGACTTATCTTTCATCATTTCGGCCATTCTAATCATCGCTGTACAGCCAGCCAGGAAAACACTACAACAGTAGCAATCTACACCGAAGAGGGTTATATTATCAAAGGTATTCTTAACTTCATCGGGATTGCCCTCGGGGACGCCGTCTCCGTCTATATCAAGCTTTTGCAGAAATTCAAATCCAAATTTAAGCGTCTTCCAGTTTTTCTTTAAGAAATCTGTATCACCTGTGAATTTAACGTTGCGCAGTACTCTTAAGGCCAGCTTGGGGAAAAGATCTACCCAATAATTAGTATTGTGCCAGGTGAAATCACTTACATTACGCAAGGCATGGCCTACCGTCATAGCGCCTAAATCATGCGCTACGCTCCCCTTAATCTTAAAAGTATCTTTTATCTGGGTTAGCGACCGGCCTTCGTATTCTTCTGGATGGTCTTCAAAATGCTTTCTACGTTCGGCAAAAGATGCATGGAGATGATAATACTGCTCTTTGAGATCTTCTGCCAGAATCGAGTCAATGAACCGCTGGCAGAGTTCTTTTTCTATATAGGGAAAGAGTATGAGCATCACCATTGAATACCAATCAACATCTGAGGGATTAATATAGGGATAATCAAAACATTCCAGGAATCTGGCGGCATCATTACCATCCCTGTCTTCGATCCAGACTGCGGCATTCGACAATGGGAAACTAAATTCGTTAAAAATCAACCTGGCCAGTCTCAAAGCACCCTTCTTATCATTTTTATAGGAAGGACTTTGCCGTATATGTTCAAATATCCTACTTTGGATTGTTATTGTCCGGCTCAGCCAGTTAGGATAATTATCTAAGGCAATTTTTGCCATATCCACGGCTCTGGTTTCTTTATTCTTAAAGCTTTTGGTATATTTACGTTCAAATTTTACCCCGTCGTTATACCACTGTTGTGGGAAGTCTAAAACTATGGCAACCGGTATTTTTATTGTTGCTTTCGGCTTTAATGTAAAAGTAACACTGATGGCTGCTCCATAATCATTATTAAATTTAGGTCCGCGCTTTTCGTAAAAACTACCATCAGCATTTAATAATAAATCCTGTTTAAGACTATTTAATCTAAAATAGGCTTGTGTGTCTATTTTTACACCTTTCATTTCCGGTGCAGCTATAACCATTCTGTCTTGGCTTTCCTTACTTCCCATAACCACCCCTCTTATAGCAGCACATCTAAAATCTTCATGTACATGACCTTTCACTGCTGTTGTGCATATAAAAGCGCTGTCCTGGTCAATTGGACGATAATCTTTTTCCTGAAGATTTACCAGGGATGGTCTGGGTATTACTAAAGTAATTTGCCGAACTTTATTTGTAGTATTTTCTGCCTCATACTCCTCTACGCCAATAGGCATCAGGGCCTGGGCATCCCCAGAAAGAAAAGGAGAAATCATTCTTCTTATCACTTTGACCTTGCCCAGTTTATATGCCATTTGCGCCAAAGGCGTAGCAATAGAAATTGAGGTGTGCCCTTCGGATACCACAGGATGATAATAATTTTCCGATACAGGTATATCATCAGGGCTTTCTATCACCTCGGGCTTTTTTGTAGTGAGCATAACAGTTTTATCGCCGATACGGATAAATGGCGCAGAGGCGAATTGAATTGCCTTTTGATTTAAAAAGACCAATCTGCCGGCATCATTAAGTCTATTGTATAAACCATCGGGAGATATGCCTACTGAACAGGTCGGAGCACCCTGAAGGAAAATGGTCTGAGGGAATTGCATAGTTTTTGACATTCCCTGAAAATGAACCGCCATTTTGTTCTTAACATAAATCGCAGGTATTTGTGCTCCTGAAATTGTAAAAAGGTCGCTTATTTTTAAACTGTAGGGTCTTGGCATTTAACAAATCCTTTCTTGGTATGAATTGGCGTATTCAAACATAATCATTTATTTCAAGTAAAACTCTTTTATTTGCCTTTACGCCTATATTACGCCGATAAACTCTTAATAAAGTTTATACAGAGCCCGAATTCTATGCATTACTTACGGGCAATTTAGTTGAAGGTGAAGGTTTGATTTTTCCAAAAAGCAGGTCAGTTGAAACTCTTATAGAATCAGGTGAACCACTGAAATTACAGACTACAACATCGGCCTCCTTTGTGGTACCTTCTATATAGGGAGAGTTAGTCACAACAACAACTGTATGTCCAGCTTCTTTTAGTTTCTTGACAAGTTCTCGATTATTCCCGCCCTTGACGATTCGTGCGTAATAGTTGGTTATAACAACAATATCCGCCTGTTTTGCAAGCTGTAAAGCCTCTGCAATATCTTCTTCAGTTGCGGCGAATTCCGTATCATCCAGGATTAAATTTGTTGAATGATTTACCATTGCCTCACAGAACACATGAGGGTGGCTATAAGTGTCCTTGCCAAGGAATTCATAAGGAATACACTGTTCAATGACCAGCATCTTCTTATCTTTTTTCAATGGCAGCAATTTTTTATCATCGCGTATTATCATTAGGGCTTTTTTGGCAACATCCCAGGAAAAATCTATAACCTTTTTGCTTCTAACAATAGCACGAGTTTTTTCCGGGTCCATTTTCCCGGCTTTTTCAAACAAGCCCTGGTCATACTTCATATTTAAAAGACGTCTGACGGCATCATTGAGCCTGTCTTCAGACAGCTCACCTGTTTCAATAGCACATTTAATTCCAAAAAAGCACTGCGACCTGGATTCATCATCAGCTTTCAAAAGTATTGTATCTACCCCCGCTTTTATTGCTAATGCACATGCTTTTGGAAGAGGCCATTTTTTAAGGATAGCAGCCATACCAATAGCATCAGAAACAATAACACCATCGAATCCCAATTCGTTTCTTAAAAGCCCGGTAAGGAGCTTTTCTGACAAAGTCGTGGGGAATTTGTCATCATACGCCGGGTAAACAGAATGCCCCGTCATAATGGCTTTTACTCCTGCATCTATTGCCGCTTTGAAAGGATATAACTCAACTTCCTGTAATCTTTTTTTATCAGCTCTTATTACATCCAGCACATCATGCGCGTCAGTTGCCGAATCGCCTCTTCCAGGAAAATGTTTTGCAGTCGCTACCAGGCCTCCGTCCTGAAAACCTTTAAGCAAAGCAACAGCAAATTCTGCGCAAACCTTGGGGTCGTCGCTAAAAGACCTAACTCCAATTTCAGGATTCTTGGGATTTATATTTACATCACAGACGGGGGAATACATTTGCGTAACGCCGATAGCACTTAATTGTCTGGCAATGGTCAAACCTACTTTATAAGTCAGGTCAACATCACCAATAGCAGCTAAACCCATGGGAGGTGGGAACTGTCTTATACCGCCGGCAGTATAATCATTTTTAAAATCGCCTTCAAAATCAATAGTAAAATGGAGAGGAATTCCAGATGGCATATTCATAGCGATTTTCTGTAATTTATTCAAAGCTTCCGTCAATTCTTCCGGGGTTACGCTGATACCATGGCCATTACCATTAAAATAAGTATTTGCTATGGTAAAATAATCTTTTGGTTTTTCAAAATTCTGGTCTATCTGTGAGTTGCCCCAATAAAGATTTTTGCAGGTTTCAAGTCCATAAGGTTCTAAACAAAGGCCCCCGGCGTGTAATTTTGTGACCTGTTCAATCCCGCTTGGTGTTAATATGCTGCCACGCCAGGTAAATGTTAAACACTGGCCGACCTTTTCTAAGCTCATACTTTCTAACTTCTTACTAACGAATACATCTCTTTCTTCTGACATTTTTATCTCCTAATTTTATACTCGCTTTTTATTCCCATTTACCACGGTTATTAGACCCTACCCAGAATCCACGCTCATGCTTCCAGCCGTCTTCATCAATTTCCAAATCTTTTGTCTTCCACCCTGATTCAATCCGTTTTGTTAAATCATCAAATCCTTTATTCCATGTAAGTCCATCAGGAACAGTAACATTCATACTTCCAGCAGCATTTGCATATCTTAAACAAGATTCGATAGTATGATTCCAGACAAAAGCAGCAAGAAATCCTGCAATTGCAGAATCACCGGAACCCAGCGCACCCACAAATTTTTCTTCCTGATAAACAGGGAACCAAAGTTCGCGATTAGCCCAGTTTTCAAGGTCAGAACATCCTGCTGCACCTAACTTCTCAAGCCGGTCCCGCTCAGCGGTGCGAACATATAAGCCTCTGTGACCACATTTTACCATAGCTATCGCTGTACCCATTTCTATTAAATCATTTCCTACGTTGGAAATCTCTTTTACAGTCATATGGTCAAGCACACTCTCCTTGGGTCCAAGATTTGCCTTTTTTTCAAGAAATTTTTCTTTATAAAGGAAATAAA
>CAZTWR010000101.1:0-6856 GCA_964618055.1 uncultured Pirellulales bacterium
TAATGGACACAAGGACCTAAACCTTGCGCGTCTGCCAGTTCCGCCACGCTCGCATGTACTATTCGACAAATAATCTCTCATTAAAAGGGAACATCATCCGTCTCTTGTTGCGTTTTCGCTTCCGGCTCTTCTTGAGTTTTAGGTTCTGCCTCCGATATCTTCTCAATCCGCTGCTCTGCTTTTTGCAGTATATCCTTGCAGTGCTTAATCAACTCCATCCCTCTCTCATACTGCTTCAAGCTGTCCTGTAGCTCAATATCACCCTGCTCAATCTTGCCGACTATACCCGTCAGCTCCTTTATCGCCTGCTCGAAATTCATCTTGCCGACATCGTTTTTTGCTTCGTTCTTAGCCATCGTATTTTTACCTTATTTACTTTTACATTTCTACTTTTTTGTAACTTTGCTTTCAATCAAATTCTCACCCGCCAATTCCGTAACCATAAGGTCTCCTATCTGCAAATCCGCCGCGATTTTCACAACCGTCCCGGTTTGCTTCAGCGTAGTTATACTATAGCCCCTTTTCAGCACCCCCTTCGGATTTAGCCCAGCCAATTTGTTCTCTTGCACGGCAAGCTCCATTTGTACCCTTGAGATAACACCCTTGATTGCATCACGGGTGCGGCTGCGGACCTCGCCAAGCTCTACAGTTTTCTTCCGCAAAAGTTTCCCAGGGTGTATCCTCATCACGTTCTCATACGTGGTTTCCACCTTTTTCTTGGCCGTAGCTATAAAGTGCCCGAACACATCTTTCAGCTTGGCTACTTTGTTGTTCAGTTCCACAGTCTTCCTTCTCAAAAGCCGATGCGGTTCAATCTTGACAACCTGCTCATAATACTCTCGCAGCTTCTCCCTCGCACTTGCTAACATATCCCTTATCAATTCTTCGAGAGTGCCTCCCATCTCATCCAACTGTTGCTCACGGTTGCGCACCGGCAAAAGCGGATTCCTGAACACAGCACTTGCCAGGATCGTCTGCAAATTCTCCCCGCACAATTGTAGTTTTGTTCTTACAGTAGAGTCTAACCTTTTCTGAAAATAAGCCAATCGCCCCAAAACCTCTTGCATATCTGGAACCGCCACAACACCGGCCTTCGTCGGCGTTGATGCCCTCTTGTCGGCAACCAAATCTGCTATCGTCGTATCAACCTCGTGACCGACTGCGCTGATAATCGGTATCTTCGAGTCGTAAATCGCCCTCGCCAAAACCTCTTCATTGAAGGCCCACAAATCTTCCATAGACCCGCCGCCTCTGCCGACAATCAGAATATCGAGTTTGAGCTCTTTATTACGCCTGTTTACATCCCTGACAGCCGAGGCAATCTCCTCTGCTGCGCCTTCGCCCTGCACCGGCACCGGGTAGAGAAACAATTTAACGCATGGCCAGCGGCTGTGAATACTATTCTTTATGTCGCCCACTGCCGCGCCAGACTCGCTGGTCAATATCCCAATCCGTTTCGGATACGACGGTATAGGTTTTTTATGTGCCTCGGCAAATAATCCTTCCGCTTCCAAACGTTTTTTCGTCTGCTCATATGCCAACCATAATGCTCCAACCCCTTCGGGCTCCAACTCATCAACGATAAACGTATATTTTCCTCCAGGAATATAAACCCTGATGGAGCCTGTAGCCAGAACGGCTATCCCATTCTCCAACCTGAATTTCACCTTCGCAAATTTATCATTCCACATAGCGCAGGGAAGCTCCGAATTTGCATCTTTCAGTGGAAAATAACGGTGTCCTGAAGGTCCCACTTTCAAGCTGCTTATCTCACCCTTAATTATCAGCCGGCCGGGCAGATTATTATCCAGAATCCCCTTGATTAGCGAGTTAACTTCGCTGACCGTATATATTGGGGTTCTGTTTTTCATCTGTCCGCCAATGCAAATGGTGAGGACATTCGGCTGAGCTCAGTCGAAGCCCGTGTCGAACCATTATAAGTCCAAAGGCCCTGGTCATCAATTTCCAATTCACTGGAAAGGATTTATATTAGCTCTCTGATAATTTCCTTGATTCAGGGTTCTCGATTTGATACAATAGTCCTGTTTGATAGGGGTGATTCAATTGTGAGGAGGGTATGAGTGAACCCTTGGCTTGAGACTATAGGTATTATCTTAGTAGCTCTGTTGGGCGTTTTTCTGGGAAAGCTGTTTTCACGTTTTCGCAAGGCCTACTGGATAGTAGGCTATTTTCTGTCCCTTTTGCTCATCGTGTTTCTGGCAATAACCAGATGTTCTAATTCGCTGGCCTTTGTCCCGCCGTTTGTCTGGACAGCAGGACGGGTAAAGTTCGTCATCTTTTCTTTAGCCGTTACAATGGGCCTAACCACTCCGCTATCGCGGCTGCCTCACAGATTCGAAAGAGTCACAGTTTGCATCCTAATGGTTATGGTTGTAGTTTGGTTTTCGGTTTTGCCTTTTCTTGCCCCTGCTTTGATTAAGGGCTACTTGGCCAGCCTCACGACGCGGGTTGATTCTAACGGTATTTGCTTTCAGACCACAGATTATACTTGTGCTCCAGCTGCGGCGGTAACGGCTTTGAGGAAATTGGGTCTGCCTGCACACGAAGGAGAGATAGCTATACTTTCTCACACAAGCCCGGTCGCAGGCACTTTGCCGGGCTGTCTTCGGGCAGCGCTTCAGAACCGCTACGGTGCTGAAGGCCTGAGATGTCAGTACCGCCGCTTCGACTCGATCGGTCAGCTAAAGGATGCGGGCATCACCTTAGCTGTGGTAAAGGGCGAATTTCTTTCGGACCACTGCGTCGCTGTCCTTGAGGTCTCGGACAGGATGATTACTGTTGCCGACCCCATCACGGGCAAAAGGTCGTTTTCCCATAAGCAGTTCGAGAAAATCTGGCGATTTTCCGGTATTGTCCTAAAGCGAGACTCTACACTCAGCCCCGTAAGTTAGACGTTGGTCTTACGAGGCAGAACATCTAATCCTGATTTGCTGGACATAGATTGCTAACAGCTCTTACTGGCCGGCGATGTTTTTTTTCACTTCTTTCCGCCACAGTTGAAATTTGTGCCCGAATTACGGATTTTTTTCGCGAGGTGTGACATACTGTTGTCACACGGCCGATAAAAATATGGCTAAATCCCTTGGAATAATCAATATTTCCCACAGATACGGCGAAAAAAGCCGAGGCAACCGTAAAGTCATAAGAACCCAGCCGGGCTAACTCCCTTGGGGGGGGATAGCCCGGCTGGGCTTACCCCAGGGCATTACCCAAAAGTACCATATAAGTGGTGAGCAAACGTGTCCCGAGCGTAGTCCTGAGTGAAATCGAAGGGCGCAGTCGAGGGAGTCGAACCATTTGCCTGTGCTACTCTGCGACCCTGCTCTGCGAAGCCCGCTGCGCAGGGCGAAGAAGAGAGTAGCTCGCTACGTAGCACGAGTCATTCGATGCGTTTCTTGTAAAGCCGCGTTTCCAAAGGTTTTTTGTAACTTGTCCAGTTTGAATCGCCTAGTTCGTTGTCGATTGCTGCTGTTACCTGATTTATCTTGGCGTCCAAATCGTCAATATAGTTGACCATAAACGCTTCTGGTGTTGCCGGCAGCTTCGGCGAGCCGAATTCGTATTTGCCGTGGTGCGACAGAATAATGTGCCCGAGAACGTCTAAAATCACCTCATCAATCTTTGTCCCCTTCGCAGCCAGGGTATCAGCCTTTTGGTTCAGTAAAAGGTAGCTCTTTGCAATATGTCCGATTAGTTGTCCTGAATCGGTATATGAAAAGGCCATATCGTATGAAAGCTCTTCGGTTTTACCCATATCATGGATAAAAACTGCCGTCAAAACCAAATCAGCCTGCACTCGCTCGTACAAAGGCAGTATCGCAACAGCTACTCGCAGCATATTGTGAGTATGCTCCAGCAGCCCACCAAGATAATTATGATGCACCTGCATTCCACCAGGGGCGGTGCAGAATTTCTCCATCAGTTCGGTATCGGCCAAAAATTCTTCAGCCAGTGCCTTTAACTGATGGTTCTTTATCCCTGCTATGGTCCTTTTTACCTCCTCGAACATCTGCTTTGTGTCTTTGTCGGTTCGCGCCAGAAAATCCTCAACGCGGACTTTGCCTGCATCGACGATGCCGACGTTATTTACAATAATTTGCAGGTTATTTTGATAAAGCTCGCTTCTTCCCTGTATATGGACAAAACCGGGCTTCGGCAGCGAGTTGTAAACGGCCTCGGTCGCCTGCCACATCCGGCCGTTCAGTTGCCCCGTTCGGTCGCAAAGGAACATCGCTATGTACAGGTCGCCTTTGGTTGTGCTTCGCAGAATCGGCTCTTTTACCATATAGATATCGTCGATTGCCTGCCCCGGGCCGATTTCATTGATGAATTTATGTGCCATTATTTTCTCCACAATCGCTCTTTCATTTTGTTTTGCTTCTCAAACCACACTATGCTTGTTAGTAGCCAGAAATTGTAAAAACTAAATCCGTCCGTTTACCTAACAGCAGAACTTTCCGTTCAACCACTCATATTGTAATTGACAAAGCTATTTTATGCACTACAATTCTATGGTTGTGGACATTTATGGCCGCTTACTTAAAAACAACTTCCAGCGAAAGGAAAGTTCATGGTTACGAATACACGCAAACTGTTATCCAAGGAAAGTGTTCTCGACCCTACGAATAATCTCATAGATATAAGGTTATTTGGCTCGGTTTTAAGTAAGCCACGCGCTGAATGCAATGATATTGACGTTTTGCTTGTTGTAAAAGATAGTAATTGTGGTACTCTTGACTTGAAGCTCCGAAACGGCATTCACTTAACCTCCCAAGAACTCAACACTCCGAGAGGAAAGTTCTACACTAAATCTACAAAGACTTCCTTTTCAAATGCCCTCCCTTTGCACATACACCATTGTTCCATCAACGAACTGAAGTTAAACACTCCCTTTTGCAAGACCTTCAAACAAAATAATATCTCCATTTGGAATGACTGATGGATCCCCTTAAACAAGCCATTGAAGCATTGATGAATTTTAGACACCCAGAGGGCAACTTTTCCCCATATCCATCAAAAGCAATAGTTAAATGTAAGAAACTATGTAGAGGAAACCTTGAAGAAGCGTGGTGGAAACCTATTAATCGCCATATAAATCAACATACTTGGAAGGTTATAGAAGTTCTGCAAAAATTTGCTCCTGCGCACGAAGTAATTACTGAAGCAATGAGTCATACCGACAATTCACCAATTTTTGCTCCATCCTATGAGGATACATCTAATGAACTAAGAACTGGCATGTTTACCAAGCTGATTGTTACTCACGTTGATTCGACATTATATGCGATGCTTCTGGGTTACACAAGAATCACACAAAATAACAATACCAAAGATAAGGCTCTTTTACAAAATGTTCGTAAAAAGATAATTACAAGTATCCAGCACCATGACTCAATCGTGGACACTTCCAAGCTAGCATGGGCTCTCTATCTTTGGGCAAGGGACACGAGAGATTATGATATAGCTTTCAATGAATTAGCCGACAGATACAAACAAACTCAAGATGATATAGAATATGACCCACAATATGGAAAATCTTCTTTGCAATCATGGCAAAAGTTAATGACCATTTGCCTAGATAGGTTAAGTGGAGACACCAACAAATACGTTGCCGAGTTCCCACTACCAGATGCCGAAATTAAGGAATTTTATGGGGGATCCTGCCGCTCAACAGCTTACACATTTCTCAACCTAAAGAGGATTTTGAAGTTATATAAAAACGAATCTGGGGCTGAAATTTCTGAGGCGACTAACAAGCTTTTTTCCTGGATCAAGACTCACAACGAAAAATACCATAAAAATCCGTACTTATCAGCGCTATATCTCGAATGTTTGTACGAAAATGCCTCTGAATATGAACTGGCTGGAATGAAAACAATAGTAGCTTCTACCCTGAAGAATAATAAAGGTCAACGTCATGAAAGCACATTAGCATTCACAAAGAGTAGGATAATTATTGTGGTTTTGGGTCTCTTGGTTACTATTGCTGTGATTATACTACTTGTTACAAAACAAGGTACAGGCAGCACATTTTTAACCAAGGCCAATAGCATAGCTGTAGTGATGCCAATAGCTTCTGTGATATTTATAGGTTATGCTATTATAGTCTTGGGAGGCCTATGTGCTCTCAATAAATGGTTCCATAAGAAGCTTTTCTAGAAACATGTCTGCAGAATACTTGGGGGTTTACCAAAATCATAGTACTTAACCTACTTTCATACAAGAACTGAATTTTTTCCGCTACCCAGCGAAGACTACCCGCCCTAATACTAACTGAAATATACTCTTGCAACCCTGCGTATTTTGGGCTATATAGTGAGCTTCGAGTTGACGCAACTCGTCGGGGCGGAGCGCCCCGCCGTAGCCCGATACGATATACGCAATACGAGATACGAAAATGCGATACAGCCGAATGTTGATACCAACGGTCAAGGAAGTGCCAGCCGATGCGGAAGTAACCAGCCATAAATTGATGCTCCGAGCCGGCCTGATGCGAAAACTCGCCAGCGGAACATACACCTATCTGCCTCTCGGCTGGCGGTCTCTGCTAAAAGTCATCGCAATCGTCCGTGAGGAAATGGATAAAGCCGGCGCACAGGAAATCTTAATGCCCGCCGTTCAGCCGATAGAGCTGTGGCAGAAGACCGGTCGGGACGTCGATTACGGCCCGACAATGGCAAAGTTTATCGACCGCCACGAGCGTGTAAACGTGCTTGCGCCCACCGCTGAAGAGGTTGTTACCAGTATTGCGGCAAATGAGATAAGCTCGTATAAACAGCTTCCGCTGAATATTTATCAAATCAGCTTCAAATTCCGCGATGAGTTTCGCCCGCGC